>JAUXBC010000080.1 GCA_030619615.1 Dehalococcoidia bacterium | reverse complement strand
CCATAGTATGCTGAGCGGTGAAGCGCAGCTTTCGCCACCCCTCCTGCTGGAGGGTGCTGGTGGTGAAGGGTGGCGCTGGCTGGCGGGATACCTCCTTCTTTCGCACCTGGGCCACGGCATAGCTTGCATCCTCGAGCTCGGCGGCAATCCTTTCTGCCTCTTTTTCGCTCTGGATCTCGATCTTCCTGTCATCAAGGAAACCAATAAGAGTAGCCATAAAGCTTTCTTTTGTGGCCATCTTTGCCAGTTCAGCATCGATAGACCAATACTCTGTGGGGACGAAGCCCTCTATCTCCCTTTCTCGGTCAACGATCATTCTCAGGGCCACCGATTGCACCCTTCCTGCGGAGAGGCCACGCCTAACCTTTTGCCAGAGTAGGGGGCTTAGCTTATAGCCCACCAGCCTATCGAGGATGCGTCGCGCCTGCTGGGCATTGACCAGATCCATGTCGATCTCCCTGGGATGGCGGAAGGCCTCTGCCACCGCCTCCCTGGTGATCTCATGGAAAACCACCCGCTTTAACGGCAAGCGATCCAGCTCGGCTGCCTGAACCAGATGCCAAGAGATGGCCTCGCCCTCGCGATCGGGGTCGGTGGCCAGATATATCGAGGAGGCCTTCCTTGCTGCCTCCCTTATTCCTCGCACCACCGCACTCTTCTCCTTAGGAACCAGATATTTGGGGGTGAAGCCCTTTTCCACATCCACCCCCAATCGGCTTTTAGGCAGGTCTCGCACATGCCCGATGGAGGCTTTCACGCTATAGCCGCTTCCTAGCATCCTGCTTACCGTTTTTGCCTTGGCAGGCGACTCGACAATGACCAAGCTTTTTGCCATATCCCTACTCCACCTTGATCCGGTACTCCTCCCTTGCCTCCCGAGCGAGGATATAGTTCATGCCACCGACCTGTTTTACCGCCCCCTTTAGCTCCATCATCGCCAGGGTGCTCGACACCGTGGATATGGGGAGACCGCACTGGCGTCCTACCTCATCGATGTGTGTTGGCTCTGTGGAGAGGCATTTCAAAACTAGGGATTCTGTCTCTGTGGCGGGAAGCAGCTCCCTCATCTCCAGTTGTTGCACCGCCATGGTCAGATTGAGCTCCTCAAGGATGTCATAGGAGTCCCTCACCAGCTTTGCCCCCTCTTGGATCAAGCGATTGGTTCCCCTGCTCGCTGGCGAGAGCACGCTCCCTGGAACGGCGAAGACCTCCCG
This sequence comes from Dehalococcoidia bacterium, assembly GCA_030619615.1. Lineage (GTDB taxonomy): Bacteria > Chloroflexota > Dehalococcoidia > E44-bin15 > E44-bin15 > E44-bin26. The sequence continues at coordinate 2,135 of JAUXBC010000080.1, read as the reverse complement.
ATTCTGCTCCAAGGCCAGACCAGCGGTGATCAAGGCACCGCTCCCTTCTCCAGCCTCAACAACAAGCACGCCAAGGCTCACCCCGCTCATGATTCGGTTGCGACGGGGGAAGTTATCAGCCTTGGGGCGAGTGCCCAGGGGAAACTCGCTCACCAGAGCACCTCGCTCCATGATCTCGCGAGCCAGTTTTACATGATCGCTGGGGTACACGATATCCAGGCCGCAGCCAAAGACGGCGATGCTCCTTCCTCCTGCATCCAGGGCGACGCGGTGAGCGGTGGCATCGATCCCTCTAGCCAGTCCGCTAACGATGGTGATCCCGTTTCGCGCCAGATCGCCCGCAATCTGCTCGGTGACCTCCCTTCCATAGTAGGTGGGGCGGCGAGTGCCCACCACGGCAAGGGACCACTCATCCTCAGCGGCAAAGGAGCCCCTCACAAAGAGCACAGGGGGAAGGTCATATATCTCCTTCAGTCTCGATGGGTAGGCTGGGTCCTTCCAGGTGAGCACCTTTACTTTGTATCGCTCAAGCCTTTCCATCTCAGCATCGAGGGATATCTTGGGACGTCTCGCTACGATGGCCTCGATGGAACGGTTATCAAGCCCAGCCATCCTTAGCTCGGCAGCGCTGGCATGCCAAGCCCTCTGGAGGTCGCCAAAGTGTTGCTCCATTTGGGAGAACTTCGCTCTCCCGATCCCTGGTATCAGGGTGAATCCTACCCAGTACCTAGCATCGTTCATAGTTGATTCATTGTAACATAGTGGCAAAATGAAGACAAATGCGCTTACCAAAGCAGGTGGCGATTTATGGAGATGGCTTGAAGGGCGAAAAAAGCCTAAGGGGTAGGAGAGGGGGTGATTTGAATTTCCTCAAGTCTTGCCATGTAGTCTCTGTTTTGGGCCTCCCACCTTTTGATAATTCTGTAGCCCATCTGCCTGATACGAAAATCCTTAATTTTGCCCTTAGCGAACATCTTAACCATGTTATGGCGGGAGTAAAAGTTTTTCAGCGCTTGAATGGTCTGTTTTTGCATCTCATATGGTGACATATTATCCGGCCAGTGAACCACATGACCACCATCATACAGTTTCCAGTCGTTGGGGAACTTTTCGGTGATGAATTTACGGGCAGACTGTACACTGGTGTAGAGCTTGCTGCCAATAACTGGGATCAGAATGCTTAGCTGGAGGCTGTCTATTCCCAGTTTATGGTAGATATCTGAGTATCCCTCCGATATGAACATCCCGTGTACTCTGATGCCATACTTGTGGAGCACCCGGATACAGTTGGTAACATCTTCCGGGGTTTGCTTCTTGTTGTAGCTCTTCAGCACCTCCGGGTCTACCGACTCGAAGCCGATAGCTAAGTTGCGGCAATTCGCCTCTGCCATCAAACTTACCAGCTCTTCGTCTTTAGCTATGTCAGCTCTAACCTGCGTTATCCACTGGGGGGTAATCTTATGCTCGATCATCAGATTTAGCAGTTCCTTGGTTCTCGCTCTATTGGCACCAAAATTATCATCGTAAAAGAAAATACTCCTATGCTTAAAGCGGGACAACTCTTCGATAACGCTCTCGGGAGAGCGAAAGCGGTATTTTCGGCCAAACATTGCGGTAACTGAGCAGAAGGTGCAGTCGTAGGGACAACCCCTTGACGTCGAAACCGGTGTCATCCGCATGCGTTTTCTAAAGCCATCGATGAGGGAGAAATCAGGGAAAGGCAGATCATCGAGATTCTGCACCGGATTGCATTGGACGATCCTTTCTCCCCCATACTTAACCAGATCGGAGATCACCAGCTCACCCTCCCCCTCTACCACATGGTCGGCATACTGTGCTGCTTCCTCGGGCAGGAAGGTGGCGTGCACCCCGCCGATAATGACTCTCCCCTTGGGATTAAGCGCTCTGAAATTCTCGGCGATCTCATAACCCCGGGGAGCGGTGGCTGTCATAATAGAGATGCCTAAGATGTCGGAGTCCTTGATCTTGGAGTAGTCGATTTCCTCAATGTTTTCGTTATAGATGGTAACCTCATGGCCATCGTTTTTCAGTATCGTGCCCAGATAGATGGGCCCCATCATAGGGAGGTGCTTAATAAAGGCAGTATAGACATTATAGGAAGGGGTCTTGGGCTC
>JAUXBC010000025.1 GCA_030619615.1 Dehalococcoidia bacterium | reverse complement strand
GGGCGGGAAGGTTCCTCATCATCGTTGATGATGAGGAACGCGAGAACGAAGGCGACCTTGCCATGGCTGCGGAAAAGGTCACCCCGGAGGCGATTAACTTTATGACCAAGCACGCCCGGGGGCTCATTTGCCTGCCCATCGTTGGGGAGAGGCTGGATGAACTGAAAATCCCGATGATGGTTGGAGAGAACACATCAAAGCATGGAACAGCCTTCACTGTATCCGTCGAAGCCAAACACAGGGTGACTACCGGGATCTCTGCTTATGATCGAGCGGCTACCATCAAGGCGGTGCTTGACCCCCTTACCAACCCTGAGGACCTGGCCTGTCCCGGTCATACCTTCCCACTACGGGCGAAGGAAGGGGGAGTGCTGGTCAGGGCGGGTCATACCGAGGCCATCGTTGATTTGGCAAGGCTCGCCGGGCTTTACCCTGCCGGGGTCATCTGCGAGATCATGGCGGAGGATGGCACCATGGCCCGTTTCCCGGAGCTGGAGGCGATGGCAGAGCGGCATGGGATTAAGATGATGACCGTCGCTGACCTTATTGCCTATCGCAGACGCCATGAAAGGCTGGTTAGGAGGATGGCTCAGGCTAGTCTGCCCACCAGGTACGGTGATTTTGTTGCCATTGCCTATAACAGCACCATCGACCCCGATGAACACGTAGCCCTGGTGAAGGGGGACATATCCGGGGAGACGCCGGTGCTGGTTCGGGTACATAGCGAGTGCCTCACCGGCGACATCTTCGGCAGCCTGCGCTGCGATTGCGGCGACCAGATCGACCTCGCCATGCAGGCCATTGCCCAGGAGGGGAGGGGGGTTTTCCTCTATATGAGGCAGGAGGGGAGAGGGATCGGGCTGCACAATAAGATCGCTGCCTATGCCCTTCAGGATCAGGGCATGGACACCGTGGAGGCCAACGAATCGCTGGGCTTCCCCGTTGACCTTCGTGACTATGGCATCGGGGCCCAGATATTGGTGGACCTCGGGCTTCGCGACATTCGCCTGCTCACCAATAACCCGAAAAAGGTGGTGGGCCTTGAGGGCTATGGGCTCAGGGTTGTGGAGACGTTGCCCCTCATTGCCACGCCCAACCCAATTAACATCCATTACCTGGAGACGAAACAGCAGAAGATGGGGCACCTTTTGGAGATGGAGGAGCTGACCGAAGAGGAGGCTTAATAGAATGGGGGAAAGGACTTCGCTTTTCCTAAAAATCGAAAAGGAGGAACCTTGAGCAAAAGCTATGAAGGGACGCTTCTTGGTGAGGGGTTAAAGTTTGGGGTGGTGGTCTCCCGTTTCAATGAGTTCATCACCACAAGGCTTCTGGAGGGAGCTAAGGATGCCCTTTTGCGCCATGGTGTCAAAGAAGGCGACATCGAGGTTGCCTGGACGCCGGGCTCCTTCGAGATCCCTCTCATCGCCAAGAAGATGGCAGAGATGGGAAGATACGCTGCAATTATCTGTCTGGGTGCGGTGATCAGAGGGGGCACGCCCCATTTTGAGTATATTGCCACCGAGGTGACCAAGGGGATTGCTCAGGTCGGCCTGGAGACAGGGCTGCCCGTCCTCTATGGGGTGGTCACCGCCGACACCCTGGAGCAGACCATCGAGCGAGCGGGAACGAAAATGGGCAATGCCGGCTTTCAGGCGGCAGTGAGCGCCATCGAGATGGCGAACCTGGTCAAAACGATCACTCGATGACCTTGTAAACCCGGTCGCCTCGCCTCACCCGGTCAGGGAGCTTGACCCCTATTGCATCCCCCGCCTTGCCTTCCTTTACCGCTACATTGTTGATTTCCATTGAATCAACGGTGAGCTCCATGTCGGTGGTGGCCCCCTTGATATGGATCTTGTCACCGACCCTGAGGCTGGCGGTGAGATCGATCCCCGCCACCACTGGTCGGGCAAAGAAATCGCTCACCCTTCCGATTTCCTCTTCCGTCATTGGATCCCCCTTTTTTGGAACTAGTATACCTGCTTCCCAGACGTAAATCAATATCGCCTTTGGGAACCTCTTGACAGGAGGATTTGATCAACTTATAATTAGAACATATGTGCGGAAGACAGCGAAAGATTCTTCATGTCGACCTCGATGCCTTCTTTGTCTCCGTGGAGCGGGTGCTGAACCCCCAGCTCAGGGGCAAGCCGGTGGTGGTTGGTGGTGAGCCCGGGCTGCGCGGAGTGGTCGCCTCCGCCTCCTATGAGGCGAGGGCCTATGGGCTTTGTGCCGGCATGCCCCTTACCCAGGCCTATCGCCTCTGCCCTCAAGCCATCTTCCTCAAGGGCAGCTTCCCTCGCTATCGTGAAGTCTCGGAAAGGTTCATGGGCATTTTGGGCGATTTCACCCCCTACCTGGAGCCTGTGGGAGTTGATGGGGCCTATCTCGACCTTACCGGCTTCGAACCCCTCTACGGCCCTGCTTCGGAGACGGCGCTGAGGATGAAAAAGAGGATAGAGAACGAAATGAAGATCACTGCCTCCATAGGCATTGGCACCTCAAAGATGGTGGCCAAGGTTGCCTCCGACGTGGCAAAGCCAGATGGACTGCTTGAGGTGCCCCCAGGGGAGGAGCGCCTCTTCCTGGCCCCCCTTCCCATTGCCAAGCTCCCCTGCGTTGGGCCGAAGACGGAAAAGGTGCTTAAGGGGATGGGGGTCACCACTATCGGGGAGCTAGCCCTTCTGCCAGCCTCTCTTTTGAGAGGAAGCTTTGGCATCCTTGGGGAGGCGATCCATCGCTATGCCCTGGGCATCGATGACAGGAAGTTTGAGCCTCCTCAAGCGGCGAAATCGATAAGCCGGGAGACTACCTTCATCGAAGATACCCTGGACCACCCTTTCCTCAAGGCGACCCTGCGTTACCTCAGTGAAAGGGTGGGCGCCGAATTGCGCCGTGATGGGAGGCGAGCGAGGTGTGTCACTCTAAAGCTTAGGTATGCCGATTTTGACACCGTCACCCGCAGCCGCACCCTGAGGGAGGCAACCAATGTTGACCAGGTGATCTTTGATGCTGGGCTCGAGCTTCTGGAGAGACCACTTGGCCAAAGGCGACAGCGGGTGCGCCTTATCGGCATCGGGGTATCAAGCCTGGTCGGCGACGAGAGGCAGCTCAGCTTCTGGGACCCCTCCCCGGAGCGCTGGGAGCGCCTGGACAGGGTTATCGACCGCCTTCGAAAGAAGTATAGCTTCACCGCCATCCAGAGGGGACAAACCCTGCTCCTTAAAGAGGTCTTCCCCACTGAGAGGGGTGACTACGTTCTGAAGACCCCCGCTCTTTCCCGCTAGAAAGCCACTCAATAAAGCGTATTTATCCCTGCCCTCCTTGCCTTGGAGTTTCCTTGACAGGGGGAGGGGGCGGTGATATAGTTTTCTCTGGTTAAAACCTACTTAGCTTAGTCCAATCATGAAACCCATTGTAGAGAGAGAGCTTTCTCAGGTCGGCCTAAATGTTTGAAAAAGGCGCTGGCTTACCGCTTTAGTCGTGATAGCCGAGGGGCATCCCCTGGGCACAGCGATTAGGTCGAAAAAAGGGGCGAAGATGTTTGACAAGGATAGGATGGAGGAGATAGAGAGGAGGAGAAGGGAATGGGAGGAGGGGACGCTGAAGCGCTCCCGGGAAAGGTTTGGAATGAAGGAGAGTCCCACCGAGTTCTATAGCCCCGCCGAGGTAAAGGATTTCGATTTTCTGGAGAAGGTGGGATTCCCCGGGGAGTATCCCTTCACCGCAGCGGAATATCCCTCCAATCTCCCTGCCCTGAGGATCAGGGGCGGCGTCAGCGCCTTACTGGTCAGGGCGGGCAGGTATTCCGGATATGGTGCCCCTGAGGATACCAGGGATTACTATAACTATATGAGGGAGGCCTTTGGCAGGCGGGGTGGCCCCAACATTGCCTTCGACCTGCCCACCCAGTGCGGCTATGATTCCGACGACCCGGTGGCTCGGGGAGAGGTGGGGAAGGTAGGGGTAGCCGTGGACACGCTAAGAGATTTTGAGGTCATCTATGAGGCCTTTGTGGGGGAGAGCGATCTAGATAAGATTGCCTCCAACTGGACGATAAACGCCCCGTGCAACGTTATCCTGGCAATGTATATCACCTTGGCGGAGAAGAGGGGGATACCCCTGGATGGGCTGAGGGGGACGCCTCAGAATGACATCCTTAAGGAGTTTGTGGCGCGGGGTACCTACATCTTCCCTCCGAGGCCATCGATGAGAATGATCAGGGACACGATCACCTATTGCACGGAGCACATGCCATCGATGAACACCATAAGTATCTGTGGCTATCATATGCGGGAGGCAGGTGCCGGCCCTGTTCAGATGGTGGCCTTCACCCTGGCCAATGCTATGGCCTATGTTCAACTGGGGATGGAGGCGGGGCTGGATGTTGACACCTTCCTGCGGCGCTTCACCTTCCTTGCTTGGAGCACCGGCATGGAGTTCTTCAAGGAGATCGCTCGGGCAAGGGCGGCGAGGAGGGTTTGGGCCAAGATCATGAGGGAGAGATTTGGCGCCGAAGACCCCAGAAGCTGGATGCTGCGTGGCGCTGGTGGTATGGGTGTTCCCACCCATACCCTTACTGCACAGCGCCCCCTTAACAATCTAACCCGCAATATTATCGTGGGAATAGGAAATGCCCTTTCTGGAGCTCCTCCTATGGTCCCAGTCCCTTACGATGAGCCCCTGGGTTTGGGTCACAGCCTTGAGGCGGAGCAGCTAAACATGGATGGGGGCAGGCTCTTGCAGTTTGAGGCCAGGCTGGCCGATGTGATCGACCCCCTGGCTGGCTCCTACTATGTGGAGTCCTTAACCGACCAGGCGGAGGAGGAGATCTGGGAGATTATCGGCAGGATCGATGCTATAGGTGGTGCTGTTGCCGCTATCGAGAGCGGGTACATGCAGCGGGAGATCGCCAGGAGCGCCTATGAATATCAGAAGCAGGTAGAGAGTGGGGAGAGGGTGATTGTGGGGGTAAATAGGTTTACCGGGGAGAACGAGCTGGAGGTGCTCACCACCAGGCTGGTGGAACACCCCTACGATCCGGTGAAGAGGGCTGAGGCAGAGGAGAAGCAGATAAAGAATCTGGCCCAGGTGAAGAGGGGGCGAGATAATGGGCAGGTTCAGGCAACGTTGAAGCGACTTAAGGAAGAGGCTAAGGACGAAAAGGTGAATCTGATCCCGTCGATACTGGAGGCGATAAAGGCCTATGCCACCATTGGGGAGATTTGTGGGGTGTTGAGGGAGGTCTTTGGCGAATACCAGGCATACAATGTGGCTGCATAAACTTTAGATTCTGAGGCAAGGTAGCGAAAGAGGGATCTCCGTCCTCTTTGCCCATGTTTGAAAAAAAGGAGGCTTCATGGCGGAGGAGAGAAGGATCAGGGTGTTAATGGCAAAGCCCGGCCTCGATGGTCATGACCGAGGGGCTAGGGTATTGACCCTGGGGTTAAGGGATGAGGGGATGGAGGTAATCTATACCGGGCTGAGGCAGACCCCTGATAAGATAGTCGAGGCGGCGATTCAAGAGGATGTAGATGTGGTCGGTCTAAGCTGCCTCTCCGGGGCTCATCGCTACCTCTTCCCCGAGGTGGTGGAGGGGTTGAGGGAGAGGGGGGCTCAGGACGTGATGGTCATTGGCGGGGGCATTATCGCCAAGGAGGACATCCCCTTCCTAAAGGAGAAGGGGATCGACGCCGTCTTCGGCCCTGGGACCCCGGTTAAGGAGATCGCTAACTATATCAGGGAAAATGCGAAGAGGAAATGAGGGGTTTCGGCTAAAAGTAAATTGGAGGCTTCACAAACAATGGAAATGGTTCAAAAGATGCTTGCCGGGAGCGATCTTTCCCTGGCTCGTCTGATCACCCTGGTGGAGAGGGATGCTCCTGAGGTACCTGAGATAATGGGCTCGATCTACCCTCACCTTGGCAACGCCCATTTTGTGGGCTTTACCGGTCCCCCTGGAGGGGGCAAGAGCACCCTGGTGGATAGACTCACCGCGGTGATGAGGAGAAGGGGCTTCTCGGTGGGGATCGTCGCCTGCGATCCCACCAGTCCCTTCTCCGGTGGTGCTGTGCTGGGCGATCGAATCAGGATGCAGCAACACTATCTGGATAAAGGGGTCTTTATCCGCAGCATGGCCACCAGGGGCAGCCGAGGGGGGTTACCTCGGGCGGCCAGGGGGGTGATCAAGCTCCTTGATGCCTTTGGCAGGGACTTTGTGCTTGTGGAAACGGTGGGCGTGGGGCAGACGGAGCTCGATATCATGGAGGCTGCGGACACCACAGTGGTGGTTCTTGTCCCCGAGGCGGGGGATACCATTCAGACGATGAAGGCGGGGCTTTTAGAGATCGCCGACATATTTGTGGTCAACAAGGCCGACAGGGAGGGGGCGGACTATCTGGGCATGGAACTGGAGCAAATGCTCCGCATGAGCTCTAGAGAATCCTCGTGGCAGGCCCCGGTGCTCACTACCCAGGCAATCAATGACATCGGGACCGAGGAGCTGTATCAAGAGATCGAAAGGCATCGGGAGGTCCTTCGAGATACGGGGCGACTCTCGCTCCGTCGCCAAGAGCAGCGGAAAGGGGAATTCATCGAGACCATCGAACAGGGGATCAGGGCACGGCTTCTGGAGCTGGTGGAGAGGGATGGTCGGCTCATGGCATCCCTGGAAAGGGTGGAGAAGGGAGAGGTCGACCCCTATTCCGCATCTATGGAAATCCTCACCAACAAGACCCTCCTTCAGGGCTGGCTTGCTGAACTGGAGAGGGAGCGCTAACCTAGAGCCTCTATGGGAAAATGGGCACCACGGAGAGAATCGCTGATTTTATCGTGGCCACCGGGTTTGACCAGATTCCTAGGGAGGCGGTCGATCTTGCCAAGGGGGTGATCCTCGACTGCTTGGGGGTTACCCTCGCCGGTTCTCAGGACCCTTCAGGCAGGATCGTCACTGAATGCGTCAAAGAATTGGGGGGCAACCCCGAGGCTGCGGTTATCGGGGGCGGATTTAAGACCTCGGCACCTCAAGCGGCGCTGGCCAACGGCACCATGGCCCACGCCCTGGACTACGACGATATCGCCATATCCTGGGTGGGTCACCCCACGGCGGTCCTCCTCCCCGCGGTTTTAGCCCTCGGGGAGAGGGGAAAGCTCTCCGGCAGGGAGGTCTTAGAGGGCTATATCATAGGCTTTGAGGTGGGGGCCAAGCTAGGGGCTTGCATCGGTCTCGCTCATTACGCCTGGGGCTGGCATGCCACCGTCACCTTGGGGACTATGGGGGCCGCCGCCGCTGCGGCAAAGATGCTCCGGCTCGATGCCACCCAGACCAGGATGGCCCTGGGCATTGCTACCTCTTTGGCAGGGGGGACGAGGCAGAATTTTGGCACCATGACCAAGCCCTTCCACGCCGGGAGCGCGGCAAGGAATGGGGTGCTGGCTGCTCTTTTGGCGAAGAGGGGATTTACCGCAGACGAGGCTATCCTGGAGAACCCCATGGGCTTTTGTAAGCTCTTTAGCGGTGGTGGGGATTTTGACATCGCCAAGGCCACCCAGGGGTTGGGAGACCCCTTCGACATCGTCACCCCTGGGGTGAGCATGAAGCCCTATCCCTGCTGTAGGTTCACCCACCGCTGCCTCGATGCCATCTTATATCTGATAAAGGAATATCGCCCCAGAGCCGAGGATGTGGAGAGGGTGGAATGTAAAACCGCGGAGTTCGTCCCCCAGGTGGTGATCCACCCCCGCCCCAAGAGTGGGCTGGAGGGGAAGTTCAGCATGCAGTACTGTATGGCGATCGCCCTCCTCGATGGCGAGGTGGGGCTGAGGCAGTTCACCGATGAGAAGGTTCTCGACCCCAAGGCACAAGAGCTGCTGAAGAGGGTGGAGTACGTCCACCCTGAGGGGCTCACCCCACTTCACCCCGAAGCGGTCACCATCAAGCTTAAAGATGGCAGGGAGCTCCGCCACGAGGTGGCCATAGCCAAGGGCGACCCGGGAAATCCAATGAGCGAGGAGGAGCTCGCCGCCAAGTATCGGGACTGCGCCAGCTTCTTCCTCTCCCCGGTGGACATCCAAAAATCGCTGGATATGGTGTCCCATCTTGAGGACCTCGAAGATATCACCGAGCTCATCGACCTATTAAGGTTGTGAGAAAGAAGGAGGGGAAAATGAAGGGGCCACTGGAAGGGGTGAGGGTTTTAGCATTGGAGCGGGCCATCGCCGGCCCCTATGGCTCTATGGTGATGGCCGACCTGGGGGCGGAGGTGATCAAGATCGAGCCCCCTGGGACGGGCGACCTGAGCAGATTATTCCCTGGACCCGATCATAAGGGGGAAAGCTTTTACTATTTGGCCTTTAATAGGGGTAAGAAAAGCCTGGCCCTGGATATAAACACAGAGACAGGAAAGGAGACTTTCTACGCCCTGGTCAAGGTATCGGATGTGGTTTGGGATAACTTCTCTGCGGGAACGATGGAAAGGATAGGGGCTGACTTCGAGACCCTAAGGAAGATCAATCCCGGGATCATCTGTTGCTCCGTCAGCGGCTACGGGCAGACGGGGCCCCATCGGGATCGGGTCTGCTATGACGTCGTTGCTGGGGCGGTAAGCGGGGCAATGAGCATCACCGGGGAGCCGGGGAGACCGCCGGTGAGGTATGGTGCCCCTATCGCCGATGAGATGGGAGGGCTCTTTGGTGTCATTGGGGTGGCCGCTGCTTTGGCGCAGCGGGAGCGCACTGGACAGGGAACAAGGATAGATGTCTCCCTTCTCGATGGGCAGATATCCTCCTTGGCCTATCACCTTCTATACTATTTCTGTTCCGGGATCGTCTGTGGTCCTCAGCGGTCGGGACATCTCTCCCTGATCCCCTATGGAGCCTTCAAAACAAAGGAGGGCTACCTTGCTATCGGGCCCTGTTGGCCCAGAATATGTCGTGTTTTGGGGATCGAGCACATAATCGATGACCCCAGGTTCGAGAGCAGGGAGTCCAGGGTTGAGCATCGAGAGGAACTGAATGCCATCATCGAGGAGGCTTTCCTCAGGGAGAGGGCTGAGGATTGGCTCGAGGTGCTCTATGCGGAGCGCATCAGCGCCGGCCCGGTGAACACCCTGGATAAAGCGGCTGAGGACCCTCAGGTGCTTCATCGAAAGATGGTTTTTGAGATGGACCACCCCTTAGGGGGGAAGATAAAGCATGTAGGAAACCCAATAAAGATGCCCGGGATCGAGGAGGAATTCTCGCCTCCGCCAACCCTGGGGCAACACAATGAGGAGATTCTGGTGGGACTCTTAGGCTGCTCCCCGGAAAAGATAAAGAAGCTCAGGGAGGAGGAGGAAAGGCATGCCGAGGAGTTGCTTGCCAGCCTGCAAAAGCAGATTTGAATCAGGAGGGAAGGTGCGCCAGGAGATCCCAGCGGAGCTTAGGCCAATCTTTTACCCCAGGGGCAGTGGTGCTTGTTGCCGCCTCCGACTTCACCACGATGCCGGTAAGGCAGATGGGATTGGAGCGCCTCCTTGGCTGACATAATCACTGTTCTAGGCAAGCAGGCGGAGTATAGGCGCTTTAAGGCAGGCGATTGAGATGCGTATTCTAGTGGCGGTGCAGGGCAATTACGGCATGAGGAAGGTGGATAACATACGAAAGCACGCCCCCTTGGATTGGACCGTGGAGGTCTTTCAGGCGCCGCGCTCCCTGCCGCTGATTATCGATGACCCGGAAGATTTCCTCCCCAAAGAGCTCCCCAAGGTAGATCTGCTCCTCTCCTTAGGTGAATCATCGGGTGCGGCCCAACTGATCCCGGCGATCGCCAGGCTCAGCGGGGCGAGGGCGGTCATCGCCCCCATCGACAATACGGCCTGGCTACCGCCCGGGCTTAAGAATCAACTGCAACGCGAACTCGCCGCTCTGGGTGTGGCCAGTGCCTTCCCCAAACCCTTCTGCAC
>JAUXBC010000036.1 GCA_030619615.1 Dehalococcoidia bacterium | reverse complement strand
TTGTCGGTGGCAAACCTGGGGTCACTAGCCAGATCCTCCCTTCCCATCGCTTCGGTCAATCGGCGCCAAGGCCTGTCGGTAATGATGGAGATATAGACCCGCCCATCCTTGGCGCTAAAGCAATCGGAGGCGGTGAAGTGGGCACTATTGCCCAGCTGGGGGCGGATCCAATCAAATACCTTATAAAGGGCGAAGTTTCCTCCCATAAAGGAGATTGCGGTATCCAATAGGGAGACATCGACCATCTGACCCACGCCCGTCCTCTCCCGGTGATAGAGGGCGGAAATGGTGCCCAGGGTGGCATGGAGGGCGGTGCCATAGTCCACAAAGTTCACCCCAGATCTGAGAGGGGGATCCCCGGGGAAGCCTGTTATGCTCATCGCCCCCGACATCGCCTGAGCAACGGGGTCAAAGCACACCCGATGAGCATAGGGGCCGTACTGACCGAACCCGGTGATGGCCACAAAGATAATCCGAGGATTGACCTCCTTTAGCACCTCATACTCAAGCCCTATTGCCTTTGCCGCATCGACACTGAAATTCTCCAGCACCACATCGCACCGCCTCACCAATTCTTTGAATATCTCCCTTCCCTTTTCCTGCGTCAGGTCTAGGGTGATCCCCTTCTTACCGGCGGCATAGAGCACCGAAAAATAGTTCCAGCCATCGAATTTGAAAGGCAATACCAGCTCCGGCTCCCCTCCCGGTCTTTCCAATCGGATCACCTCCGCCCCCATGCCAGCGAGGAGCAATCCGCAGTAGGGGCAGGCGATATAGCGCCCCAGATCGAGAACCCTGACCCCCTCCAGTAACTTCTCCATTTTTGATCCTCCTCTCAATGCCAGAATGCCTAAAAGCTTTATTCAGGATCGTTTGGGGAGAGGAACCCTCTTCACCAGAGAATTTCTATTAGGGGGTGGTGCTCTATCTTTGGAATGCTATGATGAAGGTTCTTCTTCCTCGAGGGGAACCTCCACTGCCCTCGAGGGGAGAAACCCCTTCCACTCCTCTAATCTCTGGGAGAGATATTCCCAAATCTGAGCCCTCTCCTTGGAGATGGCAACACTAAGGCGAGAGCTATAGCGCCCCATATGGCGAAACTTCTCGTAGCGCTCTTTCACCAGCGTGCGAGGATGGATAGTTTGGATTCGGATCAGCTCGTTTAAGAGGCACCTTTTAAGCTGGCGGGCCGCCTCATCGGGGTCGGTATGAGCACCACCTTTGGGCTCAGGAACCAAGACGTCCACCACACCGAGCTCTTTACAGTCGTGAGCGGTGAGCCTCAAGGCAGGGGCAACCTCCTCCGCCTTGGTCACATCCCGATAGAGCAGGACAGCGGCCCTCTCCGGAGGGACCACAGAGAAGATGGCGTTCTCCAGCATGAGGATAGAATCGGCAACCACTAGGGCTAGCGCCCCCTCACTTCCCCCCTCGCCAATGATGGCGGAGATTACAGGAACTGGCAGGTCAGACATCAGGGCCAGGCAATGGGCGATAGCATTTCCCACCCCCCTTTCCTCAGCCTCAAGCCCTGGGTAGGCCCCTGGGGTATCGATAAGGGTAATCAGCGGCAGCTTGAATTTTGCCGCCAGTTTCATCGCCCGCTGCGCCTTGCGGAAGCCCTCGGGGTAGGCTCGCCCCCGATTCCTCTCGTCGCCATCGTGGCCCCTCTCCTGGGCAACGATCACCACCGCCTCGCCACCGATATCCCCTAAACCACACACCACAGCGCCATCATCGCCATAGAAACGGTCTCCATGGAGCTCCACAAAGCTGGAGGTAATCCTGCCAATGTAGTCCAAGGAGGTAGGTCGCTCCTGGTGACGCGCCAATTGAACGCTCTGCCATGCCGGCTCGCCGCGGGTCACTACCGAAGGATAAATCTCCTTCTTCCTCAGGGTCAACCTATATTGAGAGCAAAGGAGGTCAAGAAGGATGGAGAGGAGCCCGCGAAGCCTGGTACGCTCCACCACGCAGTCGATCATCCCGTGCTTCAGATGGGACTCGGCGGTATGGGCATCCTCTGGAAGCGGTCTGCCCTCGGTCTGCTCCACCACCCTAAGGGGGGCGAAACCAACGAGGGCGCTGGGTTCGGCGATGATGATATCGGCGAGGTTGGCAAAGCTGGCATAGACCTCGCCCGTGGTCGGGTTTGCCAGAAGGCAGATGAAGGGGAGTCCAGCGCTGTGGAGCCGCTTTGCGGCAGCAGCAGTCTTAGCCATCTGCATCAGGGAAAGCACCCCCTCCTGCACTCGAGCCCCTCCACTAGAGACCACAGCGACCACAGGGAGCTTCCTCTTCAGGGCAAGCTCAAAGGCGAGGGTAACCTTCTCCCCAACAACACAGCCCATGCTCCCCCCCAAAAAGCCGAAGTCCAGCACCATAAGGACTGTAGGGTTGCCCTCGATATGGCAGAGCCCGGTAACCACCGCCTCAGGGAGCCCCGTCCTTTTTTGGGCATCGAAGATGCGCTTCTTATAGGAGGCTTCCCCAGAGAAGGAGAGGGGATCTAGAGAAGCCAGGGAACGGTTTACCTCTTTAAAGCTGCCCTCATCTGCTAGAAGTTCTATCCGCTCCCCTGCTGGAAGAGTATAGTGAAATCGACACCCGGGGCAAAGGCCATAGCGCTGAAACAGCTCGGAGGAGGAAAGGTCCATGCCGCAATGGAGACAATTCTCCACTTCGGCAAGACCACCTTTCTCCTCCTTGCGCCTAACTCGCTCAAAGAAGTCCTTTACCAATTTAACCTCCCTTCTCCTCTTCCCCTCTGAGCACCTCCCGAGACTTCCCCGGCTCCCCGCTGGCGACGACACCCTGCTCCTGCAGCAGGTCCATAAGCCGAGCCGCCCTGGGATAGCCGATACCCAATCTTCTCTGCAGGAAAGAGGTGGAAATGCGACTATGTTCCTGGGCAAGACGCCTTGCTTTTTCCAAAAGGGGATCCTCAGCGGGGGAAGGAGATGGCTTGGCGAGGTCCTCAGCCAGCTGAGGAACATAGACCGGCTGCCCCCGCTGGCCGATCCAAAAGCTTACCAGCCTTTCAATCTCGGCCTCAGAGACAAAGCTTCCCTGAAGACGCTTCGGTCTGGCAGCATCACTAGGCAAAAAGAGCATATCCCCCTGACCCAAAAGCTTCTCCGCACCACCAGAGTCAAGGATGGTGCGTGAATCCACCTGGGAGACCACCGCAAAGCTGATCCGGGCGGGGAAGTTAGCCTTAATCAGGCCGGTAACCACATCCACCGAGGGCCGCTGGGTGGCAATGACCAGGTGAATCCCGGTAGCCCGTGCTAACTGCGCCAAACGGCACACCCTGCGCTCCACCTCATCAGGGGCGGCTGCCATCAGGTCGGCAAGCTCATCGATGATGAGCAAAAGATAGGGGAGGGGCTCCTTTACCCTGGGATTCTTGTTATAGGATTCGATGTCGCGTGCCCCCACCGAGGCCAGTTTGTCGTAGCGATGGTCCATCTCCCGGTTGAGCCACTTTAGCGTGGCCACCGCCTTCTCCCGGTCAACAATGACCGGGGATACCAGATGGGGCACGCTGGCGAAGACCACCAGCTCCACCCTTTTCGGGTCGATGAGGAGCAAGCGACCCTCCTCCGGGGTAGCTTGAAGCAAAAGGGTAGCGATCATCGACTTTATGCAAACGCTCTTGCCGCTCCCCGTTGCCCCGGCGATAAGCAGGTGGGGCATCTTGGTCAAATCTGCGACCACGGTCTCGCCGGAGACCCCCTTGCCCAGGGCTAAGGGAAGCTTAGCCTTGGCCTTGAGCTTCTGAAAAGCAGCGCTCTCCATCGCGCTGCGAAGGCTGACCAGGGCCGCCGTCGTATTGGGCACCTCAATCCCCACTATAGACTTCCCCGGCACAGGGGCCTCGATCTTTATGCTGGGGGCGGCGAGGGCTAGGGCAAGGTCATTGGCCAGAGAGCTAATGCGCTCCACCTTGACCCTGGTCTTGGACACCTCCTCAAGATGTACCCTGACATTGCCATTCTTATCCCTCTCTTTCACCTCCCGATATCTTCGATCCCATCCCGGTTCAACACCAAACTGAGTAACAGTGGGACCTACGTTCACCTGAACCACCTTAGCCTCAACGCCATAGCTTTCTAAGGCCTCCTCGATGAGTCTCGCCCTCCGTTCCGTGTCCACCTGCCCCAGCTCGACCTCAGGGGTTCGATCGAGGAGACTGATGGAGGGCAACTGCCATCTTTCCACCCTTTCCTCGGCTTCTTCGACCCTTTCCTCGGCTACAGGGGGAGGTGTTTCTGCCATCACCGGCACGGCAGGTGCCACCTCAACTTGAGGCATTACCCTCGGCTCAGCCACCTTGGGGGCTTGGTACTCCACCATTCTTTCCATCATTCTTTCCACAGGCTCCACCCGGGGCCTGGGGGGTCGCCGGATCCGGGAGAGCAGCATTCGGGGCAGGGGGTAGCGCCGATAAAGGGCCAAAAGCCAAGCTGCCAAGCGACCTGGGATGCGATGGAGAGGATAACTTCGATATAGATTTGCTAGAGCGGAGGCGAAGGTTGAAAAAAGGTGCCAACTCCCCCGCGGGGCCAGCAAAAAGGTGCCTGCGAGGCCTATGGCAACCAGCCTGAGGGCACCGAGAGGACCCGGTGTGCCCAGGATGGCCCTACCTAGATTTCCTCCCCAAGTAACCTCGCTAAGGATGCCCCCTTGAGGTACAAAGAAGGCGAGCAGTCCGAAAAGGGCCAGAGAAAAGGCGATGCCACCGAGCCATCGGTTCCAGGCACGGAGGAAGCCAGGGATTCGCCACCGCCACACCATCCAGCCCAGGAGCAAAATCGCCGCCGCTGGCAGGATAACGCCGACCCCAAAAAAGCTGATAACGCTTTCCCAGGCGGTGCCGAGCGCCGAGATCACTGGGGCACGAAAATAGAGTAGAAGCCCGAGAACAACCACCAAAAGGAGAAGTCGCCTCACCGGGCGTGAGAATAGAAAGCGAAAGAAGCGCCCCAACAGGGAGGGCTTCCCTTTCGGTATCCCGCGAGTCCTTTTTCGAGCCTTTGGCATAGTGCACCCTAAAACATAGATAACTGCTGCGGCTTAGCCTCCGCTTCCGCAACCTCCTCCGCCTGAGCCAGCAGGGAGGGAATCTTAAGCATATCCTCCTCGATGATCCGGCGCAAGCTCTGTTGGTGAAGGGCAGCAGCGGGATGGTACATGACGAAGTAGATCCTCCCCTCCTTCTTTCGCGCCGTGCCACGGACCTTGCCTATGGAATCGCCGGGAAAGAACTGAGCCAAGGAGTAACGCCCCAGGGTTACGATCACCTTGGGCTGAAGGAGCTCAATCTGGCGGTCGAGCCACCTTCGGCAGGCCCTCATCTCTGAGGGCAAAGGGTCTCGATTTGCCGGTGGTCTACATTTAACCACGTTTGCGATGTAGACATCTCTCCTGCTCAGCCCAATGGAGCCAAGTAGCTCATCGAGGAAATGACCGGCGGGACCGACAAAGGGGAGTCCCTGCTGATCCTCATACCACCCCGGGGCCTCGCCAATGAACAGAATCGACGCCTCCTCTGACCCGTCGCCGGGAACCACCCTGCTGCGATGCCTGGAGAGCTCACAATCCTCACAAAGGGCGATCTCCTCATAAAGCTCCCTCAGTGCCGACACCTCGCCTCTCCTTTTGAATCTGTCTCTTCATATCTTATCGCCTTGGCCAGCGCCCTAATACCATAACGATCCCCGTGACAATCAACAGGGCACCGAAGATAGGACGAAGCAATGAAGCATCGATCGTGTCCGCCACCAGGCCCCCAAGGAAGCTAAAGATGACTGCGGCGGGGATGATCCATAGCGCCACCCTGAGCCTGACATTCTCCTGCCGATAATGGGTGAACGTGCCCACCAGTGCCATTAAGGTGATCACCGCCAGGGAGACCCCCTGCGCTGTGTGCTGCTCCACCCCCAGCAAAAGAACCATGCCCGGAACCAGGATCACCCCTCCCCCAACGCCCAGCATCCCGGCAAGCACCCCTGCCAGAAGCCCAATCCCGATTCCGATGGCTATGCTCATATTTCAACTCCCCAGCCAGGGGATGATCATGTAGATGCCTACGAGCACCAAAAAGATACCGAATGTCCACCTGAGCTGCCTTGCCGGCACCCTCATCATCAGCCTGGCCCCCAAAACCGCCCCCACCAAGCCCCCCAGAGCCAGCCCCAAAATGAGCACCCAATCCATATGCCCAAGGAGGGCATAGGTGATAGCGCCGACAAGGGCAATGGGGGCGATCACAGCAAGGGAGGTGCCGTGCGCCTGATGCTGCGCCACGCCCAAAACCCCAACCAACAAGGGCACCAGGAAAATCCCACCCCCCACACCCAGGAGCCCAGCGATCATCCCAGCGGCGGCACCAATCAGCGTACATACTAGGACCTGTCTCCTCAAACACGACCCACCTTGCTTTTCGGTGATGATAGCATACTGAAATAGCCAAGTCAATTGAACCCAACTTCCCTTTGCTATTGCACTTTTTGCACTTTTGTGGTATTATCTGCAATACCGCGGGGGAGCTTCAAGGGCTGAGAGTCTGATGAGGACAACCCCTGGAACCTGATCTCGGTAATGCGAGCGTAGGGAAGCGGGACTATTAAGACCAAGAGTCCGAAAACCTAGGCTCTCGGTCTTTAATTTTAAGGGGGTAGAGGTGACACAGTTAGAATTGGCAAGAAGTGGAGTAATATCACCGGAGATGAAACTTGTTGCCCAGGACGAGGGAGTAGATCCAGAGCTTATTCTGAAGGGGGTGGCCGAGGGGACCATAGTAGTCCCTGCAAATCGGAACCATAAACTGAGCCAATGCTGTGGCATAGGAAAGGGGCTAAGAACAAAGGTAAATGCTAACATTGGCACCTCCTCCGACTACGGCGACGTCGATATCGAGCTCGAGAAGCTGAGGGTCGCTGTGGAGTACAAGGCAGACACGGTAATGGACCTGAGCACAGGGGGCGACCTCAGAGCCATCCGCCGCGCCATCCTCAAGAAAAGCCCCATCCCCCTGGGAACTGTTCCCATCTACCAGGTGGGCATCGAGGCTATTGAGAAGAGGGGGGCCATTGTAGGAATGACTGCCGATGACCTCTTCGCCGTAATCGAGGAGCACGCCGAGGAAGGGGTGGACTTTGTGACGGTTCACTGCGGGGTCACCCTATCGGCGATCAACCGACTGAAACGCCAGGGAAGGGTGACCGACATCGTCTCCAGGGGGGGCGCCTTCCTTTTAGGATGGATGGTGCACAATGAGCAGGAGAACCCTTTATACGCGCAGTATGACCGTTTGCTGGAAATAGCTCGAAAATTCGATGTAACCCTCAGCCTGGGCGATGGGCTTCGTCCCGGCTGCCTCGCCGATGCCACCGACAGG
>JAUXBC010000069.1 GCA_030619615.1 Dehalococcoidia bacterium | reverse complement strand
GGCAACCTCCACCCCCTCGCTCTTGCCGATCCAGTTCCTTTGCATCGCCTTTATTCGCTCAGGCCACTCAATGTGGCTGTGGTCGAGGAGCTCCTCGGCGTAGTTGGTGATTTTGAAGAACCATTGCTCCAGATCCCTCTTAGTCACCGCGGTGCCGCAGCGCTCACAAACCCCCTCGCCCACCACCTGCTCATTGGCAAGCACCGTCTGGCACTGGGGGCACCAGTTCACCGGGGCTTTCGCTCGATAGGCGAGGCCCGCCTTGTAAAGCTTGAGGAAGAACCACTGGGTCCATTTATAGTAATCGGGGAGGCAGGTCACCACCTCTCGGTTCCAATCGTAGATGGCGCCCAGGCTCCTTAGCTGCTCCCTCATCCTCTCGATGTTCTCCATGGTCCAGGTGAAGGGGTGGATCCCCCTGCTGATGGCGGCATTCTCCGCGGGGAGCCCGAAGGCATCGAAGCCCATGGGGTGGAGCACATTGTAGCCCTGCATCCGCTTGAAGCGGGCGTGGACATCGGAGGGGGCCATGGCATACCAGTGCCCGATGTGGAGGTCCCCCGAGGTGTAGGGGAACATGGTGAGGTGATACCACTTGGGGCGGGCGTCATCCTCCCTGACCTCATAAAGGTGGTCGGCAGCCCACCTCGCTCGCCATTTTCGCTCTATCTCCTGTGGATTGTACTTTTCTGCCTTTTTCTCAACCATTTTTGCTCATTACGCTATCTAAGCAGTTCTTGTTTCCACAGATTATAAGCCAATAGGGCAAAAAAACAAAGCCCTTCGCCCGAGGGACGAAGAGCACCGGCCATTGCCTTTGGTGGAGCTGGCGGGATTCGAACCCGCTACCTCTTGACTGCCAGTCAAGCACTCTCCCAATTGAGCTACAGCCCCAAAACCGTATAAAAGTTTAGCATAATGCCCCTCAAAATTCAAGGGTGGACTCCTAGCGCTTGACTTCGCCTAGGCGTTTTGTTAGAATTTGTGCAAACATAATGAAGAGGGCGGTTAGCTCAGTTGGTAAGAGTGCTGCGTTGACATCGCAGAGGTCACTGGTTCAAGTCCAGTACCGCCCACCATGCTTTTAAGGGAATCAGCCATAGAGCCCCTCGTCCTAGGATTGGTCGGGAGGTTCTTGTTTTCGAGAGGGGACAGTCGTGACTTCTAACCGAAGCGAAGAGGCCGAAAAGAGCGAAAAGATTGAACGAATAAGACATTCGGCATCTCATGTGATGGCTGAGGCGGTGCAGTCGCTTTTTCCCGATGTCAAATTTGGCATTGGACCCATCATCGAGGACGGCTTCTACTATGACTTTGACCTGCCTCGCTCCCTCACCCCGGAGGACCTCCCGATAATTGAAGCCAAGATGGCGGAGATCATCGCTCAAGATGTGCCTTTCTCTGGCGAGGAGGTGGAAAAGGAGGAGGCGAGGCGAATCTTCGCCCATCAACTCTATAAACTGGAGCTCATCGATGAAATCCCCGATGAAAGGATGACCATATATCGCCAGGGCTCCTTCACCGACCTATGTAAGGGACCCCATGTGGGCTCGACAGGGGAGATCAAGGCCTTTAAGCTGCTGAGCATCGCCGGGGCCTACTGGCGGGGCGATGAGAAGCGCCCTATGCTCCAGCGAATCTATGGGCTAGCCTTCGAGACCGAGGAGGAGCTGGCGAGGCATCTGGAGAGGCTTGCCGAGGCGGCAAAGCGAGACCATCGAAGGCTGGGAAAAGAGCTTGACCTCTTCAGCTTTCATGAGGAGGCGGGACCGGGGCTGGTTCATTGGCACCCCAAGGGGGCTCTGGTGCGCCGCATCATCGAGGATTTCTGGACCGAGGAGCACCTGAAAAGGGGCTATGAGATCGTTTACACCCCACACATCGCCAAGATCGACCTCTGGAAAACCAGCGGCCATTGGGAGCTTTACCGCGAGCACCTCTATTCCCCGATGGATGTTGAGGGGCAGGAGTACCTCATTAAGCCGATGAATTGCCCGGCTCATATCCTGATGTATAAGACAAAGCTGCGCAGTTACCGCGAGCTCCCTCTGCGCTGGGCCGAGCTGGGCACGGTTTATCGCTTTGAGCGCTCCGGGGTTCTTCATGGCTTGACCAGGGTGCGTGGCTTCACCCAGGACGATGCCCATATCTTCTGTCGCCCCGATCAGCTGGAGGATGAGGTGGTGGGGGTTTTGGAGCTTGCCATTTTCATGATGCGCACCTTCGGCTTTGAGCAATATGAGGTCCTTCTCTCCACCCGACCTGAGAAGTATGCCGGCACCATCGAGATATGGGAGGAGGCTACACAGACCCTAAAGATGGCTCTCGAGCGCCTCGAACTCCCTTACCGGGTAGACCCAGGGGAGGGGGTGTTCTACGGTCCCAAAATCGACATCAGGCTTAAGGATGCCCTGGGAAGGGCGTGGCAGGGTCCCACAACCCAGGTCGATTTCAACCTTCCTCAGCGCTTCGAGGTCAACTATATAGGCATGGATGGGGTGGAGCATACCGTGGTAATGGTGCATCGCACCGTTCTCGGCAGTATGGAGCGCTTTCTCGGTTGCCTCCTCGAGCATTATGCCGGTGCTTTTCCTGTGTGGCTGGCGCCGGTTCAGGCGATGGTGATTCCCATAGCCGATCGCCATCTGGATTATGCCCTTCAAGTGGAAGCGGAACTCAAGGCCAGTGGGATGCGCGCCCAGGCAGATGCTCGCCCTGAGAGGATGAACCTCAAGATTCGCCAGGCCCAGCTTCAGAAGATCCCCTACATGTTGGTCGTGGGGGATAAAGAGATCGAGGGTGCCACGGTCTCAGTGAGGCTGAGAAGCGGTGAGAACCTGAGAGGGCGAAGCTTGGAGGAATTCAAGGCTATGGCAAAGGCAGCCATCGAGAGTAAAGCACCTTGATTTTTAGGGAAAGATGTAGTATATTGCCTTTCTCTAGGCATTGCTGGGGGGTGAATAAACATAATTAAAAGATATCGCGTTAATGAGAGGATCTTCGCCAGAGAGGTGCGACTGATAAGTGAAACAGGGGAGCAGCTGGGCATTATGCCTGTGGGCAAGGCGCTGGAGCTGGCTAGGGAGCGAGGCCTTGACCTGGTGGAGGTTGCCCCCCAAGCCGTCCCCCCGGTATGTCGCCTCCTCGATTACGGGAAGTTCAAATACGAGCAAACCAAGAAAGAGCGCCAGGCCAGAAAGAAACAGAAGGCTGTCTTCCTCAGAGAGGTTCGCTTCAGGCCTAAGATCGGCGTCCACGACATCGAGTTTAAGACCCGCCGCATCAAGACGCTCCTTGAAGAGGGCGATAAGGTTAAGGTTTCGGTGCTCTTCAGGGGTCGTGAGATCACCCATCCCGAGCTGGGGAAGGAGCTTCTAGAGAGGGTGGCCAAGGAGATAGGGGAGGCAGCCACCATAGAAAAGGCTCCGGGGATGGATGAGAGACGCATGATCATGATCCTCGCCCCTGCCAAGCAGCCCAGAGCGACAAAGGAATCCTAATGCCCAAGTTAAAGACTCACAAAGCAGCACAGCGCCGCTTCCACATCACGGGCAGCGGCAAGATAATGCGCACCAAGGGTGGCAAGAGTCACCTCAGGCGAAAGAAGTCCAAGCGGGCAAAGAGGCTCTACGATGAAAAGCTGCCCCTCCACCCTTCAGACAGGGCTCGCATAAAGAGGCTTTTGCCCTATGCATAAGGGAGGACATCTTTGACTAGAGTAAAAGGTAGTACTGTAACCAGGCGTCGTCATAAGAAGGTTTTGAAGCAGACCAAGGGACACCGTGGGACGAGGCA
Source organism: Dehalococcoidia bacterium (assembly GCA_030619615.1). Classification (GTDB taxonomy): domain Bacteria; phylum Chloroflexota; class Dehalococcoidia; order E44-bin15; family E44-bin15; genus E44-bin26. The sequence continues at coordinate 538 of JAUXBC010000069.1, read as the reverse complement.
CTCCCTCTATCGCGTCGCCCGCGAATCCCTGATGAAGTCCCTGAGCTACTCCTATCGTCATCGCCGCGAAAGAAAGGGGGATTTCAGGCGCCTTTGGATCGTTCGCATCAATGCCGCTGCCAGGCAAGAGGGGCTTTCCTATAGCAGTTTCATCGATGGACTTAAGAAGGCAGGGGTTGAGGTCGATCGCAAGATGCTGGCCGATATGGCGGTGAGAGACCCCAGCACCTTCTCCCAACTGACGGCAATAGCCAAAGAGAGGTCCGAAGCCTAGCCCCCTTTTCGATCTAATGGCTATTTTGCTTGGTTTGGCAGTGGCTATCGATACCCAGCTCCCTAGTCACATCCCCTTTTATATCCTCTCCTTGACCCCTTTCCACCTCTAGCCTATAATAACGGGCGATGCTTGAGAAATTAGATGAAATCAAGTCTAAGGCTATCGATGAGCTGAGCAGCCTCCAAAACCTCAAGGAGCTTGAGGATTGGCGGGTTCGCTACCTGGGAAAAAGGAGCGCCCTAACCCAGGTTCTGCGAGGAC
>JAUXBC010000001.1 GCA_030619615.1 Dehalococcoidia bacterium | reverse complement strand
GCTCCTCAAGGAAGGATAGGTCATCGGCGGCAGCGCGAGCGGTGCGGATTAGGGCAGCGCCGATATTGCGATTATAGCTTTCGAGGAGAGGTATGAGTTCATAGCGAAACCGATTCCTTGTATGATCGAGGGCATAGTTGGAAAAGTCGGTTCGGGGCTCAAGATCATAGGCCCTACAGTATTCCTCAGTCTCCTCCCTAGTGACCTCAAGAAGCGGTCTCAGCACCAATACTGAGGCGCCGCTTGGGGAGGATCTCCACAGGGTGATAGCTTGCATGCCCCTTAGCCCGGCAAGACCGCTGCCCCGCACCAGATGCATCAGGATGGTCTCCACCTGGTCATCTGCGGTATGCCCCAAGGCGATGCGCTTTGCCCCCAGGGATTTTGCCACCTCGGCGAAGAAATCGTAGCGCACCACTCTCGCCGCCTCCTCCAGGGAGAGCCGATGCTCCTTTTGATAGGCCAGAACATCGCGCTCCTCCACAGTCGCCGCAAGGCCCAGGCGCTGCGCTAGCTGGGAGACATAGCGAGCATCGGCATGAGAAGCGGCGCCCCTCAGCATGTGGTTGAGGTGGACGAGGTGAAGGACCACGCCAAGGGTCTCCTTAAGCTGGCAAAGAATGTGCAGCAGGCAGACCGAGTCTGGACCACCGGAGACGCCAACGAGAAGGGTCTCTTCACCCTCGATCAGAGCCTCTCTTTGAATCGATTTCAAGACTCGCCGCCTCAGGTCCTCCATTAATCAACCCCAGCTTCCAAATGGCAGGTATCATTAAAGAGCTCAAGCTGTATGCCTAGACCCCCGAAGTTAAGGGTGCTTATCGAGGCCACATTTAGCCTTAGCCTTCTAAACTGGGAAAGATCGAGCCCCAAGGCCTTACAAATAATGCACAGGATAGCGAAACTATGGCTGACCACGATAACCACACCCTCAGGGTGCCTATCGATTATCCCCCTCACCCCTTGCCACGCCCTCTGCTGAACCTCGGCCAAGGATTCGCCACCGGGCATCCTTAAGGGGGAGGCATCCCTTATCCATTCCCTCAAAAAATCGCCATAGCGATCCCTCATCTCCTCATAGGTCAGCCCATCCAGCTCCCCAGCGTCCATCTCCTTAAAAGCCCCATCGACCTCAACCCCCACCTGATGAAAACGAGCGATGGCTTCAGCCGTCTCCCGGGCTCGCTTTAGAGGGCTACAGTAGATGGCGGCAACCTTTTCCTCCCTGAGCGCCAGGGCCACGCTCTCCGCCTGTTTCCTCCCCTCCTCATTTAGCTCGATCTCGGTATGACCCAAAACGCGATTCTCCCTGTTCCACTGGGTTTCACCGTGTCTCACCAGGATAAGTCTCATTCTGCCCCTTCCGGTCGGCGTGCCTGATAACGCCGCGCTCGATCCACCCTCCTGAAGTAGGGGGGATGGTCATAGAAAAACAGCTCCACCCAGCGACCGGGCTGCGCCTCAGATAGGTTCTGGTCACAAAGCTTGGTCATCACCGCCCTAAACCCCTCGGGATTATCGGTCAACGCCAGGGCATATTCGTCGGCGGCCCCCTCGAGGAGGCGACTGTAGGCATTGCTCAGCGGTGTCATCACCAGAGCGAAGCCACCCAGCACCAGAGCAAGCAAGGGAAAGGCAGCGACATCGGCAATGCCGCTGAAGCCTAGCCCAAGAACACTGGCCTTTAGCACAAGGTGAGCCAGGTAAAGTCCAGTGAGGGTGATCAGCGACTGAAAGGCGATCAGCCTGGCGACATCGCCATGAACATGGTGTCCCAGCTCATGGGCCATGATCACCTCGATCTCCTCGGCAGAGTATCCATGGAGGATGGTATCGCCAAGGACGATGCGCCTGGTGTTCCCCAGCCCCATGAGCGCTGCATTGCCGGTGGTTGCTTTGCTGCTTAGATTTATGGTGAAAACTCCCCCTACCCTCGTCTGAGCCCTTTGCGCAAGGCGAACCAGCCTCTCCCTTAAGTTGGCATCGGCGAGAGGCTCCAGTCTATAGAAAAGGGGCACGATGATGATCGGAGCCAGATTGGTCATCAATACAGTGAAGAAAAGAAGGGAAAGGGCGGCGAAGAGCCACCACAGGTGAGGGAAGCTCCCCAGAAGCCAGTAAAGAAGCACCATGGCCCCGATTCCCAGGAGAAAGCCCAAAGCTGCCCCCTTGATCCCATCGCGGAGCCAGCCCCTCAGGCTCTGGATGGAAAGACCGAAGTGGCGGGGCAGCACGAATCCGCGGTAGAAACTGAGGGGAGCGGAAACAATCCCCAGGCAGAGCATCAGGGTGGCGAAGTATAGAGCAACCCTCAACGGCTGTGGAAAATCTAAGAGGTTGCGCAGGCCAACGGAGAGGGGAGTGAGTAAGAGGACCAGTAGGAAAAAGAAACCGAGACCCAGGTCGAGAAAAGAGAGGCGGTGCCTGATCCTGGCGTAATCGCGAGCCTTCTCCTGCCTTTCAACATCGAGGGATTGCTCCATTCTACCTACCTGCCAGGATCAATTTGGTGCGGTGGATGGACTTTGGGCGATTGGGGAGGCCCAGGGCAGCGGTCACCTGCTCCGGCTTCCCCGTAGCGGTATTGTCGGTGCGCAGTCGCATCCCCAAAGTGCATAGCGACTCTTGCCACCCGAGGAGCCAGAGGCGATCCACCAGGGGGCGAAGGTCATAGTGGCGCACCTCGTTATCCCTGCGATGCTGCCAAGGCAGGTGTTCCTTCCCTAGGAAGGAAAGAAGCGCTGATTCCACCTCCTCGAGCCTCATATCGGTCTCCACCTCAACCCGGTATTCAGCCTGCCGAATCTGCGATTGCAGGGAGGGCAGTGTAAGCGCCACCTGCTCTACCCCTAGGATGCCGATGCCGCAGGGCAGCTGATCACAAACCACCTTGATAAAGAAATAAGGGGAGACCCTCTTCCTTAACAGGATGTCCATCAGCTCGCCATCGCTGGTCACCCCGATGGGGAGAGGAGCGGCAAGGGAGATCTTGGGGTGAGGGCTAAACCCCTGGGAGTAGGCCATGGGGATGCCGGCGCGGCGCAACAACCTTTCCCAGAGCCGCATCAGATCGAGGTGGGAGATGTATTTCACCCCCTCACCACGAGAAAAGGTAATGCGCAGCCGCTGCATACTACTCCCTGGTGACTAGGATCTTCTCGATTCTCAGTCCCCGCATCTCTATGATCACCAGCTTCAAGCCATTATACCTCGCCTGCTCCCCCTCTTTGGGGATGTGCCCGAGGAGGCTGAGAACAAAGCCGGCAACCGTGTCATAGTCCCCCGAGGGCAGTCCCAAGCCGAGCTCCTCGTTGGCCTCCTCCACTCGCATGCCTCCATCGATTTGAATCGTCTGCTCATCGATAACCTCGAATTCCCTCACCGCCTTTGTTAGCTCATCCCCCACCCGACCTACGATCTCCTCCACCAGTTGCTCCATGGTCACAATGCCGCTGGTGACGCCAAACTCGTCGACGACCACCACCATGTGGTAGCCCTGGGACTGCATCTCAGCGAAAAGCTCGGCGATGTGTTTCGTCTCGGGGACGAAATAAACAGGGCGCACCAGCCCATCGATAACACCCTCCCTGTCCAGGGAGCCTTTAGCCTGAGCCATGAGCACATCCTTTATGGAGAGGATGCCTACCACGTTGTCGATGTTATCCTCACAAACGAGAAAACGGGTATGGGGGGCCTCGGCGTAGATAGCGAGGAAATCAGCCAGCTTGGCACCCCCTTCGATCCAGGCGATCTCCGGTCGGGGCATCATCACCTCGCGCACGCTGCGCTCGCCAAAATCGAAAACCTTGTGCAGCATCTCAGCCTCAGCCTCCTCCACGGTGCCCTCCTCACGCCCCACCGAGATCATGGTGCGGATCTCCTCCTCGCTCACCACAGTCCCAGGTCCGGCAGTCCTGCCCCCCGAGAGCGCCGAGCCGAGCCAACCTAACCCAGACGCCACCGGGGAGACCACCCGGGCGATGGCCCCCAAGGGATAGACATAGAGCAAGGCTAGCCGCTCCGCATGTCTGGTGGCGAAGGTTTTAGGGGTTACCTCGGCAAAGATGAGGAGAAGGATGGTTACCCCTATGGTAGCCACGAGCACCCCTATATTGCCACCCCATATAGAAACGGCGATCACAGTGCCCAGGGCAGCGGCAGCAACGTTAAAAAAATTATTGCAAAGGAGCACCGTTGCCAGTAGCCTCTCCGGTTGCTCCATCATCTTGGCCACCCTCTCCGCCCCGCTGACCTTGGTGCTCACCATATGCTTGACCCGTGTCTTGGGCAGGGAGATAAAGGCCGTCTCCGCACTGGAGAAGAAGGCGGAGGCGCCCAGGCACAGCAAAAGAAGCACTAAGTATAAAATACTAGCGCTATCGAACATGGCATCGACCCTCCCCTTTTAACACCCGAATAGCGATGATTCCCACTTTCATCATATCATCCACTACCCCCCTTGTCAAAAATCTTTTTCGCCCTGGATGCTGTGGTATAGGGTAGCCTGCTGCTTGCATTTTCATATTCAGCGCTCTTTCGCTTTTTCAAACAGGGGGCTTGTCTATGTTGCAGCGCTGAGAAGGAAGGCAATGCCAAAAACGGATAACGACAGCGGTAGGCTTATCACCACCACAGCGCCGAGGACGAAAAGACGAAAAGGCGATTTACATCCAAAGAGGCATCTGTTATATTTGAAAAATGAAGCTCCTTGGCATCGAGACCTCCTGCGACGAAACAGCAGCCGCCGTTGTCCAAGACGGGAGGGAGATCCTGTCCAACATCATCTCCTCTCAGGTGGACATTCATGCCCGATACGGCGGCATCGTCCCCGAGGTTGCCTCCCGCCAGCACCTCCTCACCGCCATCCCCATCATCCAAGAGGCGATGGCTCAAGCCCAGACCTGCTGGAGCGACCTTGATGGCATCGCCGTTACCATTGGACCCGGTCTCGCCGGCTCCCTCCTGGTGGGGGTGAACATCGCCAAGGCCATCGCCCTCGGCCACGGCCTTCCCCTCCTCGGCATAAACCACCTCGAGGGTCACATCTATGCCAACTGGCTTGAGGGCAGAACCCCAGATTTCCCCTGCATCTGCCTTATCGTCTCTGGAGGACATACCGACCTCCTTCTGATGAGGGGGCAAGGAGACTATCTAGCCCTGGGGAGAACTAGGGATGATGCCGCTGGTGAAGCCTTCGATAAGGTGGCGAGAATTTTGGGGCTAGGCTACCCCGGCGGTCCCGCCATAGAGCAGGCGGCCCCTGGTGGCAATAGCACCCTTCACCGGCTGCCCCGAGCCTGGCTCAGGGGCAGCGACGACTTCAGCTTCAGTGGGCTGAAGACCGCCGTGCTTCGCCTTTTCCAGGGCGGGCCCGCGGCAGCCGACGTCGCCGCCAGCTTTCAGGAGGCGGTGGTCGATGTATTGGTCACCAAAACGGTGGAGGCAGCGAGGAGGCTCGGCGCCAGGCAGATCCTCCTTGGCGGCGGTGTCGTCGCCAACCGCCTCCTTCGCCAGAGCATGGCACAGCGCTCCCCCCTCCCCGTCCTCTCCCCCAGCCCCACCCTTTGCACCGATAACGCAGCAATGATCGCCTGCTGCGGCTACTTTCACCTCAAAGCAGGCAACATCTCAGGCTGGGACCTCGATATAGCGCCCAACCTCCGCCTGCCATGAGCTCTAGTCCCCTAGCGGACACTGCGGGCATCTCCCCTCCAGGCAGAGGCTCTTATAGAGGTGAATCAGCCCCTGCTGGCGCTGCGCCGATCTCACCACCTTCGAGCACTGTTCACCGAAAAGCTGCCTCGACATCTCCCTCGTTATCTGGTTTTCCTCAAGCCTGGGGTAGTTTCTATAAAGCTCGAGGCCGTGATTGCTCAGCTCCCCCTGCGCTGCCCTCTCAGCCCAGGCAAAGGAGAAGGGGAGAAGGACATTCACCACGATCTCTCTGGCCCTTCCTCGCCCGATCAGGGTGCCCTTCGAGCCTCTGGTGATCACCCCCTGCTCCAGCCTCCCATGCCCCCTCTCCGCATCTGCCTCCGCGACAAGCCGGAGCACCCCCTCGACAAGCCCTCTTTCCAGATATCGGGCGAGCAGATAAGCCGCCCCTGCAATACGCAGCTGCGGCATATTGCAAGGGCGAACCCCGGAGAGGTGCCATTCAGCCTCCCTCATCGGGTTGATGACCCCCAAAGAAGGAGGAGATAGCCCTGCTGCCTCCAAGAGCGCCCTCTGGAGCAATGGTCCGCGCCTTTCCGCGGTCTCCCTCTGGGCGATCCCTTTCAAAACCCTTAATGGCAAGCGACGGGCAAGCTCCTCAAAGGGCTCCTTATTCTTACTATAGCCTAAAGCCCTCATCAGCCCCTCATAAAGAACCTGGTCCCCCTCCTTAATAGCTAGCTCCTCTTGGAAGAAAGCGGCCTTTGACCGAAATCTCTCCTCCCCCGCTTTATCGAGCAACTCCCCCATTGCCCCATCGCCAAGGCGTGCCCTCAAATCATGGCAAGGCTCATCATAGCCAGCGAGAGGGGAGGAGAAGCGTTCCATCCCCTCTGGGGTGAGCTCCAGATAGGGGCTTAACGGGAGAACGGGCACGGTTTTGCCGCTTTGAAGAACCGTAGGCCTCTCTTTATCATGCCACATCACCACATGGAGGATCACCCCATTGTAGCCAGGGTCTTGGTGGTGCCCATGGATGCGCCATTGGCTGGACATAGTATGAATCTCGACATCCCCCCTAAGCAGTCCGCTCCCCTTCATGTCGATGATGGCATGATGAAAGTCCGGGCCACCTTCACTGTTTGCCCTCCCCGGGTGGATCACCTGGAGCCGCCCTCCACCAACGGTGAAAAGCTCCCTCCCCCTTAACATCTGACTACGCCAAACCCGAGCTAAAAGGTATTCCTTCACTGACCCATCCCTTTTACACGATTTCGTGTATCGCTGGACAAAAAAAGACCCCTCACCCCCTCTGCCTGGCCTTTGGCACCCACTCCCTCTTTTCGTCTATGATATGGATCACCCTAAAGCCATCCCTCTCCAGCTCCCAGCCGATGAACCTTCTGTGGCAGCGCCAAGGGAGGCGCTCGGCGCAGAGAAGGACCGCCCTCCTCCCTCGGGCCAATCCCTCCAGCCGCTCAAGCCCTTCCCTGAAATCCTCGGTGTCCAGATAAGACTGATATCCCCCCCTGCGGTATCCCCCTAGCTCCTCCCCGAGATAGATATATCCAAAGCCCCCTCCCTCCAGTAACCTGGCGAGCTCCTCCCTTCTAAAGTGGTCAAGCCTGCTGCTGGGGAAGCGGCGCACATCCACCACCACCTCAACACCGAGGCTCCTCAGTAGCTCCAAAAACTCCTCAGCGGTGCGGTTGCTCGTTCCCAAGGTATAAATCACCCGTTTCCCCCTCGAGCAGCCTCTCAAACCTGAGGGCATCTTCATACATACTCAGGTTATTGAACAGGAAATAGGCCTCCTCACCACCCCATCTATCACAAAGCCACTTTAGCTCCCCGTCACTATATTTATGCCCATAGCCAGGCCCCCCGTGCAACCGGAAGTACCTCCTCTCGCCATACAGGGGCTCCCCCTCCATGGGGTCAACGCAGTGAACCAGCTCCAGCTCCTCACAAAGCGCCTTAACCACCCCTTCGCTCCACTCCCCCCTATGTTCCCAGACAAAGAGGAATCTTCGCTCTATGGCGCCGAAGAATCTTCTCATATTCTCCAGATTCTGCGCCTCCTCCCTAAAGCTGGGGGGGCACTGAAAGACGATAACCCTAGCCCGAAGTGCCTCAGCGATCTCCCTGGTTTTGCGCCAAGCCTCCATCACCTCCTCGGTGGGCTTGAAGAAGCCATAGTCACCCCCCTTCCCCGGAGGGATGTTAAGCCCCGCCTTTCGATAGGTAGGACTGGAGCAGGGGTGGGTGATCGGTTGCCAAGCCTTGATAGCGAATTCAAAGTCCGCAGGGGCTTCTTGCCGCCACCTCAGGGCGGTAGCCACCTGCGGGGGCTTATAAAAGGTCTTCTGCACCTCAACCAGCCTGAACTGGGGGAAGTAATGCTTCATTCCCTTGGCGAAGCCACAGCAGCCTACTTTAACTTTTTTCATACTAAGCCCCTCCAGACAGCACCTCCCCCCATCACCTTCGTTATCTAGGTCTTCTCCCCTTCCTCCGCAGAACCCACCTCGTAGCCAAAGCCAGCCCGCTCCGCAATGATGGTGAGCAGTCTCGAGGAGGCACCCCGAGGCCGATACATCCCGGTCTCCCACTCGCTAACGGTCTGCTGCCGCGTCCCCAGCTCCTCTGCCAGCTCCTGCTGGGTGAGCCCCAAATGCCGCCTCAGGGCACGGATCCCCTCTCGATCCCAGTTCGCCTTCTTCCTTCTCCTTGGCACCCTCACCCCTTCATTTTACACGTTAAAGTGTATAATGTCAAGGGTCGTTTTCGGGAGAAAAAGCCCAGTTTAAGGACAAAAGCGGGTTAATTGAGGCGTATAAATATCTTTCAAGTCCTATCGCTGACCATAAGACACCATATACTCACTTGCGGTGCCGGGCAATGTAGGCTAATATGATTAGCACTCTCATCATGAGAGTGCTAATCACCCAGTAGCAAATTTCAGAGGAGGTTAACAGTGGTAGTCAAGTTGAAGCCGTTTGGGGACCGGGTTTTGGTGAAGCCGACGATTGAAGAGGAGGTGACCAAAGGGGGCCTTATACTGCCCGACACCGCCAGGGAGAAGCCGCAGCGGGGGGAGGTCATCGCCGTTGGCCCGGGATGGTTTGATAAGGATGGCAAGCGCATCCCCATGGAGGTGAAAAAGGGCGATAAGGTGATCTTCTCCATGTATACGGGCACCGAGATCAAGCTAAACGATGAGGAATACTTGATCCTGCGCGAGACCGACATCCTGGCTAAGTTCAGCTGAAAGGAGGAAAGATGGCAAAACAGCTTACCTACAGTGAGGATGCTAGGGCACATCTAAAGAAGGGCATGGATTCCTTAGCCAATGCGGTTAAGATCACTCTGGGACCGAAGGGGCGGAACGTGGTGCTGGACAAAAGGTTTGGCCCACCCACGATAACCAATGACGGCGTCACCATCGCCAAGGAGATCGAGCTGGAGGAACCCTTCCAGAACATAGGCGCCCAGTTGATCAAGGAGGTAGCCATCAAGACCAATGATGTTGCCGGCGACGGCACCACCACGGCCATCGTGCTTGCCCAGGCGATGATTCACGAGGGGCTGAAGAACGTTGCTGCCGGGGCGAACCCCATGGCTCTGAAGAGGGGCATCGAAAAGGCGACGGAAGCCATCCTCGAGGAGCTGAAGCGCATATCAACCCCGATAACCGCCAAGGAGCAGGTCTCCCAGGTGGCGGCCATCTCAGCGGCTAACGAGGAGATCGGCAATCTCATCGCTGAGGTCATGGAGAAGGTGGGAAAGGACGGGGTGATCACCGTAGAGGAAGGAAAGGGGATAAAGTTTGAGACGGAGTATGTGGAGGGGATGCAGATCGACCGCGGTTATATCAGCCCCTATTTCATCACCCTCCCAGAGCGCATGGAGGCGGTGATCGAGGACCCCTACATCCTGTTCAGCGATAAGAAGATCACCGCTGTCTCCGACCTTCTCCCCGCCCTGGAGAGGATGCTTCAGGTGACTAAGAACGTGCTCATCATCGCCGAGGATATCGATGGCGAGGCGCTGGCCACCCTGGTGGTCAACAAATTGAGGGGCACCCTTAACTGCCTGGCCGTCAAGGCTCCCGGTTTTGGCGATCGCAGAAAGGCGATGCTTGAGGATATGGCCATCCTCACCGGGGGCACAGTGATCAGCGAGGAGACGGGTCGAAAGCTCGATTCTACCGCTGTTGAAGACCTGGGCCGGGCAAGGAGGGTGCTGGCCACCAAGGAGGAGACCACCATCATCGAGGGCAAGGGCTCGGATGAAAAGATTCAGGGGAGGATCAAGCAGGTCAAGGCCCAGATAGAGGAGACCACCTCGGACTTCGATAAGGAGAAGCTCCAGGAGCGCCTGGCAAAATTGGCTGGCGGGGTCGCCGTGATCAAGGTGGGGGCGGCCACCGAGGTGGAGCTTAAGGAGAAGAAACACCGCGTTGAGGATGCCCTCTCGGCAACAAGGGCCGCCGTGGAGGAGGGCATTGTCCCCGGCGGCGGGGTGGCCCTGGTCAATGCCATCCCCGTCCTGGACAAGGTTGAGGCTGAGGGCGATGAGGCCACCGGCGTCACCATTGTGCGGCGCGCCCTCGAGGAGCCGCTGCGCATGATCGCCTTCAACGCCGGCAGAGAGGGCTCGGTGGTGGTAGATATGGTGAAAAAGAGCAAGCCTGGGATCGGCTACGACGCCCTCAGGGATGATTACGCCGACATGCAGAAGCGGGGGGTCATCGACCCGGCCAAGGTGACCAGGGCGGGACTGCAGAATGCGGCGAGCATCGCCGCCATGTTGCTCACCACGGAATCCCTGATCACCGACATCAAGGAGAAGGCCCCGCCACCCCCGATGCCTGAGTACTAAAGGCTGAACCGAGTTTCGGGTAACATAGCTGCGGCCTCTAGGTCGCAGCTATGGTTTCTTAGAAAGGGTGACCCTTGGAGGAACATGTTCTAAAGGAAGATGAGCTGGTGATGGTGAGCGATGAGCAGGGGGATATGCCTGAGGGGCGCCGCCGTCTCGGCCTTTATTACCGCGATATGCGCTACCTCTCCATCTTCGAGATGACGATAAATGGGCAGAGGCCGAGGCTCCTCTCCTCCTCCAGCGAGCAGAACTATGTCTGCGACATCCAGCTAGCAAACCCCACCATAGAGCTTCCCGATGGCAACACCGCCCTGGCAAGGACGGTCGGCATCAGGCGAAGCCGCTTCCTTAAACAGGGGTTACACGAGCGGGTCAGCTTCTATAACCACAACCCCTTTCCCGTTCCCCTCCAGTTCACCCTCACCTTCGGCAGCGACTTCTGCGACGTCTTTGAGGTCCGTGGCTGGGAAAGAGAGAGACGGGGCACGCTCAGCCGGCCAACACTCGCCGGTTCCCGTTTGACCCTAGGCTATGTGGGCCTGGATGGGGTGAGGCGGCGCACCCAGGTCCTTTTCGAGGTCACCCCATCAAGGGCAGAGGTCGAGGAGCGCCCCGCCCAGCCTGTGCTTCGCCGCTCCAGCACCTTCCTCCCCGAAGCCACAGAGACCGCCACCATGACAGTTTACCATCCCAGTTGTGCCCAGGTAAGCTGGGACTTAACGCTGATGCCAGGGGAACCCATCTCCATCACCTTTCACATCCTCGTCAGCGAGGGGGAGCTTACCCCTATGGCGCAGGCCTTCGACAAGAGCCTAGCCGATTTGCGCAACTCCTATCAGGATTGGCTCAGCCAGTGCACCAGACTGGAAACAGACAACCAGCTCTTTAACCAGCTACTGGAGAGGAGTGCCCTCGACCTCCGCCTGCTCACGGAGCCGACCCCTGAGGGGCCGGTGCCCGCCGCAGGCGTACCTTGGTTCGCCTGCATCTTCGGCCGTGATAGCTTGATCACCTCGCTTCAGACGCTGATGCTCAATCCCCAGATCGCTGTGGGCACGCTGCGCTTTTTGGCGAAACACCAGGGAAGGAAGGTCGACCCCTGGCGCGACGAGGAGCCGGGAAAGATCCTTCACGAGATGCGCAAGGGGGAGCTGGCAAGGCTGGGGGAGATCCCCCATGGTGCCTACTATGGTAGCGTGGACGCCACCCCCCTTTTCCTGATCCTCTTTGCCGAGACCATGAAGTGGCTGGACGATGATCGCTTGTACCAGGAGATTCTGCCTGCAGCAAAGCAGGCCCTGGAGTGGATGGAGCGCTACGGCGACCTGGATGGCGACGGCTACCTGGAATACCTTACCCGCTCCTCAGGGGGTCTTAGAAACCAGGGGTGGAAAGATAGCAGGTTTTCCATAACCCACCCCGATGGCACCCCTGCCGAGCCTCCCCTGGCCCTTAGCGAGGTGCAGGGCTATGCCTATAGGGCGATGCGGGAGATGGCCCTGCTATTGCGCCGAAAGGGAGAGGCCTCCCTTGCCGATGAGCTAACTGAAAGGGCTGCCCTGCTCAAGGAGAACTTCAACAGGGACTTCTGGCTTGATGAAAAGCGCTTCTTCGCCCAAGGGCTCGATTCCAGTAAGAGACCTGTGGAGACGATCACCTCAAACCCGGGGCACTGCCTCTTCTGCGATATTGTGGATGAGGATAGGGCGAGGTATCTGGTGCTGCGCCTCACCTCAGCCGATATGGCCAGTGGCTGGGGCATCAGAACGGTAAGCAGCAGGGCATCAAGATTCAACCCCATGAGCTATCACAACGGGAGCATCTGGCCCCATGATAACTCCCTTGTCGTGGCCGGGATGAGGCGCTACGGCTACCACTGGGAGGCGGAGGAGATAACCTCACAGCTTTTCCAGGCCAGCCTTTTTTTTAGATACAGTCGTTTCCCCGATCTCTTCTGTGGTTTCGCCCGCGACCGAGAGGCCTACTCCGTCCCCGCAGAGTATCCGGTAAGCTCGAGCCCCCAGGCTTGGGCTGCAGGGAGTGCTATCCTCCTCTTCCAGTCGATGCTTGGGCTTCAGGTGGATGCCGCCTCAAAGAGGCTTTACCTAACCCCAAAGTTGCCCAGTTGGTTGGAGCACGCCTCGGTGCGCAACCTTCGAATCGGCAAAGGAACCGTGGATCTCTACTTTGAAAGACATGATGAGGATACCAGCTTCAAAATAGCCGAAAACGAGGCTGGCGTCGAGGTAGTGATCCCACCCCGCTAAAGCTGGAGCAGGCTCCCCAGGCGGTCCCCGCCAGCGATGGGACCAACAATAGCTAGATTGAGCTTCTCAGTGATGAACAGATCTCGTGCCACCCGCTCTAGGTCTTCAGGGGTGATGGCATCGATTATGGAGACTACCTCATCCGCAGTGAGGATGCGCCCCGTCAAAAGCTCCTGACCCCCCATCCAGCCGGCAACGTTCCTGGTGTCCTCCATGCGTAGTAGCAGGCGTCCCTTAGCCAGCTCCTTAGCCTTAGCCAGCTCAAGGGCAGGGACTCCATCTTTAAGGCGACGCAGCTCCTCCAGGATCGCCTCAATAGTGGCATCGACACGCTTTGGATCAACCCCAGCATAGATGGTAACCGCGCCTGAATCGAGGAAATGATCCACATAGCTATGGATGTCGTAGGCAAGCCCCCTCCTCTCACGAATCTCCAGAAATAGACGGCTGCTCATCCCCTCCCCCAGGATCACGTTAAGCAGGTCGAGGTTGAACCGATCGGGGTGGAAGGTAGATAGGCCGCGCAGCGAAAGGCAGAGATGGGCTTGCTCCGTGTCCCTGTGCTCAATATGGAGGCGGGGTTCATCCTGGCTTTCCTCAGCGGGAAAGGGGGGCTGCAGTGTCCCCGTAGTCCAGTCGCCGAAGACACTGCTCAGGCTGGCCAATACCTCCTCATCGCCTATGTCGCCGGCAACGCTGACCACAGTGTTATTGGCCACATATTGGCGGCTCAGGTATTCGAGGAGCATCTCCCGACTGAGGGCAGCTACCGTTTCCTTGCTCCCGGCGACATCCCGCCCCAGGGGCTGGTTGGGCCAGATAACCTCATCGATAAGAATATTCACCCGCTGAGGGGGAGAATCCATGCTCATATTTAGCTCCTCGATGATTATCTGGCGTTCCCTCTCCATGTCCTGGGCATCGAACCTGGAATTTCTCAGCATATCGACCATTAAGTCTAAGGCGAGCAGGAAGTGAGGGCGGGCTACCTTGCACCAGTAGACGGTGAGCTCCTTATCGGTGCCCCCGTTGAGCATGCCGCCAACCCCCTCGATGGCCTCGGAGATCTCCTTTGAGGTGGCTCGCCGTTCCGTCCCCTTAAAACAGAGATGCTCAATGAAGTGGGAGCTCCCCACCTCCTCCGCCCCTTCGTAGCGCGAGCCGGCGCCGATAAAGATCATGATACACACGGAATATGTATAGGGCATGGAGCTAGTGATGATGCGTAGCCCGTTTTCCAAAACGCTCTTTTGATACAACTCGCACCTCAGCCAAATTCTAGCGACATCCCCTACCCCTGTCAACTTAATCGCTGTTGACTTTGTCCCACTCAATTGCTAATATGCTAGGACAACACCTAAAATGGCCTAAAGAGCGAATAATGGAGATCGTCCCTGGTGTGCACTCCATCCCAGTGGGGGCCGGGCCCTTCATGGGCTTTTTCGCGCCCAATGTCTATCTTGTGGTCGGTAGGGAGGGGGCACTTATCGACTCAGGATATGGCGATGAAGGGTCGATTAGCTCCAGGGTAGATTATGTAAAGGGCTTTGAGCAGCGCAGGCTACCCTATATCGTGGTCACCCATGCTCACCCAGATCACATAGGGGGCGCAGCGAGGATCAAGGAGGAGACGGGGGCGGAGATCGTCCTCCACCCCGCCGAGGCTAGGCAGGCGATCATCTCGGCGGATAAGGTAGTGGAGGATGGCGATACCTTAGCTCTCGATGGCGTTAGGCTGGAGGTGATCCATACCCCGGGGCACAGCCCAGGGCATGTCTGTATTTACCTCAAAGAGGAGAGGATCCTCTTCTCCGGGGATCATGTTCTGGGCATGGGCACCACGGCGATGAGGCCGCCTGAGGGTGATATGGCCCTGTATATCGATTCCCTGAGGAAGCTCCTCGATTATGATATTCAAATGATCTGCCCCGGACATGGCCCACCGATAAGGGAGGCGAGGCGAAAGCTTGAGGAGCTGATCCAGCATCGCCTGGAGCGAGAGGAGCAGGTAATCGGTGGCTTGAGGCAGGGGAAGGCAACGGTGAAGGAGCTGGTGGCCGGTATATACCCCGAGCTGGACAGCCGCCTCATTGAAGCAGCCAGGGGACAGGTTCTCGCTCATCTGATGAAGCTAGAGCGGGAGGGGAAGGTATCCTCACTGGGAACGGGAGAGGACGCCCGTTACATCATCAATTAGCCCCCATTCAAAGAGGGAGAAATGCCGAGAATTTCCCTATTCCCTAAAACCGCTGCCGTCAATAGCAAAAATCATCTCCTTCTCGGAGGGTGCGACAGCGTGGCGTTGGCCGCTGAATTTGGCACGCCGCTCTATGTCTTTGACGAGGCCACCTTAAGGGGAAGGTGCGCCGAGTATTGGGAGGAGTTTGCTCGGCGTTACCCCGATACCCTGGTGATCTACGCCTGTAAAGCCTTCATCAACCGAGCTCTGGCGCAGATTTTTAAGGAAGAGGGCTTGGGTCTCGATGTGGTATCTGGAGGGGAGCTTGCCATCGCCAAATCTGTAGGTTTCCCCATGGAGCGGGTCTATTTTCATGGAAACAATAAGTCGCGGCGGGAACTGGAGCAGGCCATCGGGTGGGGGGTTGGTCGCATCGTAGTGGACAATTTCTTCGAGCTTTCCCTACTCGATGAGGTAGCAAAGGAGGCAGGGGTAAGCCAAGAGGGCCTCCTCCGCCTCTCCCCGGGGGTGGACCCGCATACCCATGCCCATATCACCACAGGGATTATCGAGAGCAAATTTGGCTTTCCCATGGCCGAGGCGGAGGAGGCCCTGACCAGGACGATGTCATCCTCTTATTTCGAACTTATCGGATTCCACTTTCACATCGGCTCACAGATTTTTGAGTTGGAATCATATCGAGAGGCGATGGAGATCGTATTGCGTTTTGCCGCCGAGATGAGAAGTAAATATAGCTTTAAGTTCGAAGAATTCAGCCCCGGGGGAGGGCTCGCTATATCCTATGCCGAGGATTCCCCCGCTCCCACCATCGCCGAATTTGCCGAGGTCATCTCATCGACGCTCCTTGAAAAAAGCAGGGATCTCGGCCTTGAGCCGCCAAGGCTTGTCGTAGAGCCGGGGAGGTCCATTGTGGGGCAGGCGGGGGTGGCCCTTTACACCGTGGGGGCCACGAAAGAGATCCCCAGTTTGCGAAAATATGTCTCCGTGGATGGGGGAATGGCAGACAACATCCGCCCTGCCCTCTATGGCGCCAGATACGAGGCGGTGGTAGCCAATAAAGTAGAGGAGGAAGATCTGGAGCGGGTCACCATTGCGGGAAAATTCTGCGAATCGGGCGACATCCTCATCGAGGACATCGACCTGCCCAAAGTTGCCCCCGGCGACATCATCGCCATCCCCTGCTCGGGCGCCTATTGCCTTTCTATGGCCTCAAATTATAATGCCTCGCTAAAGCCGGCCATCGTGTTCGTTAAGGATGGCCAGGCGCGCCTCATCAGGCGCCGCGAGAGCTATGAGGATTTGATGAGCCATGATCTGGTATAGAGGAAAGAAGCTATGTGGCAAGTAATGGGACATGAGAAAGCAGTGGCGCTATTGGAAAAGAGCCTGAGGGGCGGAAAACTATCCCATGCCTACCTCTTTGTCGGTCCCCCCCATGTGGGCAAGATGACCCTGGCGATGAATCTGGCCCAGGCGCTCAACTGCCAGGGCGAGGAAAGGCCCTGCGGGGAGTGCCCTCAATGCCGAAGGATCGCAGAGCGAAAACATGCCGATGTCCAGGTGATCGGACTCGATGGCAGGATGGAGATCGGCATCGACCAGATCAGGGAGATGCAGCATGCCGCCAGCCTCAAGCCCTTCGAGGGGAGGAATCGGGTTTTTATCATCGATGGCGCCGACCATCTCTCCCACGAGGCGGCAAACTGCCTGCTTAAGACCCTGGAGGAGCCACCGCCAAATGTCCAACTAATCCTGCTCGCCGTAAATGAAAGGCTGCTTCTGCCCACGGTGGTCTCCCGCTGTCAAAAGCTGGAGCTAGGACCGCTTCCCACCCCTGTTATAGAACAGGCGCTCAGCCATCGCTGGGGAGTCCCCGTTGAGCAGGCAAGGGTTGTGGCCAGGCTCTCATGCGGTTGCCTGGGCTGGGCGGTGGCTGCCTTCGCTGATGAAGGGCTCCTCAGCGAGCGAGCGGAGAGGCTCACCGCACTTCGCCATCTTGCTGTCGCAGGGCGAGAGGAGCGCTTCGCTTACGCCGCCCAGCTGGCAAACCAGTTCAGCAGAGATAGGGAATCGGTCCAGGAGGTGCTCTCTCTATGGCTTGGTTGGTGGCGTGACCTTATGTTGATCAAAGGGGGATGTGGCAATTCCATTACTAATGTGGACCAAGAGGCGAAGCTTTATGATGAGGCGGAGGGTTATCGTTTGGGGGAGATCAAAGGGTTTGCAGAGAGCCTTCAGCGGGCGATGGAGCAACTGGACCAGAATGCTAATCCTCGCCTGGTGCTGGAGGTTCTCATGCTAGCCATACCAAAAGGAAAGGAGGAGGCTAAGACCTTTTAAGATATGACAGAGGTAGTTGGCGTTCGATTCAAGAGAGCAGGGCGAGTCTATTACTTTGACCCAGCGGGCATTGAGATAAACCTGGATGACTGGGTTGTGGTGGAGACTGGGCGCGGCCTTGAGCTAGGCAAGGTGGTCATCTCCCCGAAGCAGGTGCTGGCCAGCGAGATAATCGAGCCCCTAAAACCGGTGCTGCGCAAGGCAAGTGAGGAGGACCTCACGAAGCGGGACGAGTCTAGGGGCAAAGAGAGGGAGGCGCTGGGGCAGTGCCAGGAGATGATCGCCCGATTCAATCTGCCTATGAAGCTCCTCTCCGCGGAGTACAACCTTGATGGCACTCGGCTCACCTTCTTCTTCAGCGCTGAGGGAAGGGTGGACTTCCGTGACCTGCTAAAGGAGCTCACCACCATCTTTAAGACCCGCATCGAACTTCGCCAGGTGGGACCTCGCGATGAGGCGAAGCTTTTGGGGGGCTTCGGTCGATGCGGTCGCCCTTTATGCTGCACCACATACCTCTCCGAGTTCAATCCCGTCTCCATAAGAATGGCTAAGGAGCAGGAGCTACCGCTTAACCCGATGAAGATCTCCGGGGTCTGCGGAAGGCTCGTGTGCTGTTTGAGCCATGAGTGCGAGCAATACAGGCTCATGAAGCAGAAGCTCCCTGCCATCGGTCAGCGGGTCATCACCCCCCTGGGGGTAGCCGCTGTGGTGGGGGGAAACCCCTTAAAGGAGACGGTGATCGTGCAGCTGGAGAGCGAGGCCAGGGTGGAATTTCCCGTTGCAGAGATCAAAAGCGAGAAAAGGGAGGGCGCTTAATCTTCCTCCTCCCTCTGCCACAGGGGGAGGAACTTGTGCCACTCGCTGTGTCTTTGAATATGCTCGTAGGGGACATAGTAGCCAATAATACGGGGGGCGAAGGGCTGGCAGATGAGCCTCATTCCCGCCTCCTTAGGGGTTCGTCCCGCCTTGCGGTTGTTGCATGGGATGCAAGCGCTGACCACGTTCTCCCAGATGTGCCTGCCCCCTTTATGGCGTGGGATCACATGATCCAAGGTGAGCTCCCTGGTCTCCCGGCCGCAATACTGGCATCTATATTCGTCGCGGCGGAATACCTCGAGGCGCGTTAGCTTCTTCTCCGGGCGAGGGCGCTTCACCAGATAAACGAGGCGGATTACCGAGGGCATGGGGAAGGAATCACTAGGGGTATGGATCACCCCCGAGCCGTTTTCCAGCGCCTCAGCCTTTCCCCGAAGGAGCAAAACCACCGCCCGCCGCACACGGGAGATATTAAGCGGCTCGTAATTCTGATTTAGCACCAGCACCGGGGAGTTCACCATTTAGCCCATCCTCCTCCCCCGATGGGGCTTCCTTCTCTCCGAGGGGGTGAAATCGCCTCGGAAATCGGGGACGTCGATATTGAACACTATACTGATCCGCGGGTCCACCATTCGGGAGCTTATCCTGGTCTCGATCTCACCCAGGGAAAAGCAGGTGGTGATCACCGTAGGCAGCCGAGCATTGTAGCGGTAATTGATCACCTGATAGAGCTTTTCCTGAGCCCAGGGGGTGCTACTCTGCTCCCCAAAGTCATCGAGAATGAGAAGCGGCGCCTTCTTGACCCTCTCGAAGAGCTCATCATAGGTCACCTTGCTATCGGGGCTGAAGGTGGAGCGCAGGTGATCGAGGAAGTCGGGAACCACAACAAAGAAGGCGGGCTTCCCCTCTCGTAGTTGATGGTTGGCGATGGCGGCGGCGAGATGGGTTTTGCCACAGCCATTGGGACCCATGAGTACCAGCCAACCCTCGGGGGCCTCGGCAAAGCGGCGCGCCAGCTTATAGGCATCCTCCAGAATCCTCTGTTTCTCCAGGGGGAGATTGAGCCTCTTTTCGAAATTTTGGAAGTCCATTTTGCCCAAAAGTTCCAGCCCCAGATCACCGATGTACTCCTCGGGCTCTCTTTTTTCCACTAGGTATACTTTAGAGAGGTCGGCATCGGCAAGCCGCGTATGGAGACGCTCGTCCAGCTCCTCCAGAGGGGTATTGGTGGTAATTACTGTGGGCAGCCGGGTATTATAGCGATGATTTATGATCTGGTAGAGCTTCTCTTTGGCCCAGGGGGTGCTCGTTTGAGTGCCTAGATCATCTAAGATCAGGATGGGGGCATTCCTCACCTGGTCGAAGAGCTCATCGTAGGAGATCTCGCTCTGGGGGCTGAAGGTGGCCCGAAGGTGGTCGAGGAGATCGGGGACAACGATGAAGAGGGCGGGGCGTCCCTTTAGGATGCAATGATTGGCGATGGCGGCAGCGAGGTGGGTCTTGCCACAGCCGGTGACCCCACAAAACACCAGCCAACCTTGGGGATCTTCGGCAAAGGCCTTTGCCCCCTCATAAGCCTGGGCGAACCTTTGCTGACCCCTGGGGTCGCTGGTTCTTCCCTTAGGATTCAGGTTATCGAAGGTGAGGCGGGATAGGGGGCCGAGGTTGCTGTAGCGCTGGAGACGGGAAAGGCTTTCCTCAGCCAGTTCCTCCTTGGTGCACTGGCAGGGCACCACCCTGCCGAAATCGGGATGCCCCGAGGGAAGCAGGGGATAGACAAAGCCTGCCCCCTTGCAAAGGGGGCATTCCTGGGGCAGCTTCTCACTCAAGTCGACGCTTGACCAGGTGTCCGTACCTTCCCCTGATATATTTGTCCGTATCCTCTTCAAAATCTCTCCCAGGCTCTCCATGCTCCTTGCCCTCGGCAGCCCAGCGCTCCAGGATCCTTGAGATGTATCGCCAGCTACGTTTGTTTCTGCTCACCGCCTCCTTAAAGGCGCTTTCGATCCAGGAGGCGGGGTAAATCCTCTCCGCCTCCTTTAGCTCCTCGGCAATCATCGGGGTGAGCATGCCAATGTTCTCCTCATAAAGGGTGAAGATATTGAGCTGCTCTTCGGCCTCAGCATAGGGCTCCCTCTTAGGAAAGCCCCCCAGGTCGATCTCCCCGGTCTCGATCTTGGCCACCGCCCTCCTGTCGCCCTCCATGTTCAGGAAGTAGAGGCTCTCGCTCCCCCCCTCCCCCTCCAGGGTCAAATGGATGAGGGTGCCCCGGCTTATCGCCCGCTCCAGGCCATGACGCAGCGCCTCCCCATCTCCGATCCCTCTCATCAGCATCTTATCACCGAGAAGCTCACGGTAGGTGACAAATCTGGGGTAGCCCCTCTTCTGATAAAGGGTCCAGAAGATATGAAGCGTTGCCTTGAGCTCGGCGATATCATCGATGTGGGGCAGTAGCTCGCTAAAGAAGAGGTTGGGCAGAGGGGTGAAGCGCATCCTTTGAGGGAAACCGGGGAAGGGGCTCATGTTCCTTTCTCCAGACCGACGAATTTCACCACTCTCTCCAGGAAACGCAGGGTGACCTGTCCCATGGGTCCGTTGCGATGCTTGGCAATTATGATGTCAGCGATCCCCTTGGGATATTCGTTGGGTTCCTTCTCCGGGTGCTGCTTGAGCCAATCCTCCTTGGTATAGTACATATCATCGCGATAGATGAACATAACTACATCGGCGTCCTGCTCGATGGAGCCGCTCTCCCTGAGGTCGGAAAGCTGGGGGCGGTGAGAGGCCCGCCACTCTGGGGCCCTTGAGAGTTGGGAGACGGCAACCAAAGGCACATCTAGCTCGCGGGCAAGCTCCTTGAGGGAGCGCGAGATCTCGCTCATCTCCTGAACCCGCCCCTCCCTGCCATCGCTCCGCATCAGTTGCATGTAGTCGACGATCATGAGGTCGATGCCCCGCTCGTAGTGGAGGCGCCTCGCCTTGCTCCTCATCTCCACAATCCTCAGGATAGGCGAGTCATCAACATAGATCGGGGCCTCGGAAAGGACCCCGGTGGCCTCGATGATCCTTCTCTCCTCAGCCTCGGTCTGCTGGCCCAGGCGCAACCTTCTGGCATCGACGCCAGATTCGCTGGCGAGGAGGCGATGCACCAGTTGCTCCCGCGCCATCTCCACGCTGAAGATGGCAACACGCGCCTTTTGTTCCACGGCGGCATTCCTGGCGATACTCAGGGCCAGGCTCGTCTTCCCCAGGCTCGGCCTTGCGGCGAGCACGATCATATCGGAGCGCTGGAGCCCGCCGAGGATGTCGTCCAGGGCGGGAAACCCAGTGCGCACAATCTCCCCCTCGAAGGGACGAAGCTCGCTCTCCTCGAAGTATCGATCCAGGAGTTGGCGGATAGGGACGAAGTCGCGAGGGCTCTCGCCACGGCGCAGCCGGAAAAGGATGCCCTCCGCCCTACCCAGGGCAGCGTCGATGTCCGGCCCCCCTTCGTAGCCGATGGCGGCGATCTGTGCCGCTGAGCTGATGAGGCGTCTCATCACAGAGGTTCGGTGCACAATCTGGGCGTAGTGCTCAACATGCACCGAGGTGGGCACGTTAGCGATGAGATGGCTCAGGTAGGCAGCACCCCCCACTGCCTCCAGCCTTTCCCTCCTCGCTAGCTCATGAGCTACGGTAACCTGGTTTATCGCTTCGTTTCTCTCGTAGAGGAAAAAACAGGCCTCATAGGCCCATTGATTTTTCTCTCGGTAAAAATCCTCGGTTTTGAGGAAGGTGGCGATCTTGAAGATGGCATCGCTGTCGATAACTAAAGACCCGATCACCGCCTCCTCAGCCTCAATATCGTGGGGTGGCAGCTTCTCTGCAAACACAGCTAGCCCTTCTCCTCCTCAACAATAACCTTTATTTTGGGAACGAGCTCCTTTGATAGCCTGACCGACACCTCATATTCTCCTAGCTGGCGAATCGGCTCCTCAAGCTCTATCTTCCTCTTATCTATATCCTGTCCGCTGATCCGATGAATCTCCTCTGCGATATCACCGCTGGTGATGGCGCCATAAAGGCGGTCCATTGCCCCCACCCTGGCCTTAACGGCAACCTCCAGCCCCTCCAGGGTCTGGGCAAGGCTCACTATCTCGGCCTCGACATAGGATTGGCGTTTCGCGTCGGCTTGATGATGCGCCTCCACGCTCTTCAGGACAGCGGCGGTGGCAAACTCGGCGAGCTTCCTGGGAAGGAGAAAATTCCTGCCATAGCCAGTGGCTACATCCTTGACCTCTCCCGCCTTGCCCAATCCAGGCACATCCTGAAGCAGAATTACTCTCATTTTCTTCGCCTTTTCGCCCTAATTAGTATATTATAATCCACCCCGCAGAAAATAAAAAGGGATTTTTTTAATAGGGCGACTTCGTCAAGGACTTGTTTGGATATAGGCATTCAACTCACCTCACCCCCCGACCCCCTCTCCTCAAGGAGAGAGGGGAATAGAGTAACTAGGGGACACCCCTAGAACCCCGGCAGGGAGACCCTGCACCGCGCCCCAGAACGAAAAGAACCGCGCCTGAGATTCTTATGGCGCGGCATTGAAATACATTAGGACTCCGACAATAGAGGATTCCAGATTCCACTACGAGCCGGCAAGCAATTCCGAGACCACATCGCTGACCTCACGCCCCTCCGCCTTGCCCTTAAGCTGGGGCATAAGCTGGGACATCACCTTGCCTTTATCCCCGGGTCCCCCGGCCCCAACCTGTTCAATTATCTTGCGGGCTGCCTCCGCAATCTCCTCCCGGCTCATCTGTTTTGGTAGATACTCGAAGAGAATAGCTAGTTCGGCCTCCTCTTTAGCAACGAGGTCTTGGCGGCTCCCCCTGCTGAATTCGGCGATGCTCTCTCGATGTCGCTTCACCTCCCTAGAGATAACCTCAACCACACCCGAATCATCCAAGGGGGCCCCTTTATCTATCTCCGCATTCTTAACCCCCGCCATCAGCAGGCGAATCAGCGATCTTCGCGTAATATCGCCACCTTTCATCGCCTGTTTTAAGTCAGCCGTAAGCCTTTCCTGTAGCGTCATCTCCACCTCACGACCGAGGTCGCCTCTCTACGCTACTTCGAGAGCTTTTTCGTCGCTTCGCCGCCTCTTTTTTCTTGCGCCTCACGCTAGGCTTCTCAAAGTGCTCTCTTCGCCGAAACTCAGCAAGGATGCCATCCTGCTGCACCTTACGATTGAATCTCCTGAGGAGACTCTCGAAGCTCTCCCTCTCGTCAAGGATTACTTCAGCCACATAATCCACCCCCTTTCTGCCACCAAGGGCACTCAAAGACTTAGACTATTCTAGCCACTCATGGGCAATGTGTCAAGGGAAGGGAACGCCTTTTGGGGCGGGAATACAGATCGCACCCTCCCCGAGGTCGCCGATGATCTCAACCTCGCCCCTGACATAGAGATAAGCGGTGTAGGCTGCAAGAAGGGCATCGCAGAGATCGTGGTTGAATCCTGATATATGGGGGATAAGCTGGGGCGTGAGCACGGCAAGTCGCTCCCTAAGGAAGGCGATGCCAGCTGGCCTTGACTTGGAGGGGATAGATGGGCCGAAAAGGGCCACCTTTGTGGCATAAGGGTAGACCTCGATAACCTGGTAGCCCCTGGCGTCAATTTCGTACTTTAGGCCGATCGCTCGATAGACCATATTTTTTATGATGGACCTCTTGGTTGTATAATAGCAAGGGATTCCCCGTCGTGAGAGCTCCCTTTCACATATCCTGCCCTTCAACGGCAGGAGCACCCGACAGGAGCAACTCTCCTCCAGGCAGCAGAGCCCCTTTGGCAGGCCAAGGGGGGCATCGATGGCAACGATGCCTGGGCGGCAGCGCTCTATGGCCTCGATGATCTGGGCATCGCCATGAAGGGAGTCAAACCAGCTAAGGTTCAGTTCCCCATCAAGCGCCACGCAGGCGGTGGGCTTTGAGGGGGATGAGGTGAGGTCGATGCCGATAAAGCGGGCTCCTCCATCACCTATCAACGGGTAGATACCCCAGCTCTGTTAACGATTTCTCTGGCTGCCACCACCCCAGAGGCCGAGGCCTGGATCAGGCCACGGGTAACCCCAGCGCCATCCCCGGCAGCAAACATGTTCCCTATCTCGCTCTCCAGGTTCTCACTGAGGGCCAGGCGTGAGGAATAGAATTTGACCTCGGTTCCATAGAGGAGCGTATGGCGCGATGCCACCCCTGGAGCCAGCCTGTCCATGGCACCCAACATCTCGATAATGCTTTTCAGGTGGCGATAGGGGAGGACGAAGCTCAGGTCGCCCGGGGTGGCGCTCTTCAGGGTGGGCTGGACGATGCCCCTTTCAATGCGCTCCGCAGTGGAACGCCGACCCTCCATCAGGTCGCCAAAGCGCTGCACGATCACCCCCCCGCTGAGGAGATTGGCGAGGCGAGCGAGGTAGCGACCGTAGGCGATGGGGTCACGAAAGGGCTCGGTGAAGGTGGTGCTCACCAGGAGGGCAAAATTTGTGTTGTTTGTCTTGCGGTCGGCGTAGCTATGCCCGTTCACCGTGGTTACCGGGTCGCTGCCCCCGGTGGACTCCATGGTCACCTCCCCTGCCGGGCACATACAGAAGGTCCTGATCCGATCGTCAAAGGATTTGGAATAATATTCCAGCTTGCACTCGTATAGGGCGCTGGTCAACTCCTCAAGGACCGCTTCAGGCACCTCCACCCTGACGCCGACGTCGATGGGATTGATATAGAGGGTGAGCTTGAGGCGAGCGGCCTCCTGGGTGAGCCAATCCGCCCCCTCCCTGCCCGGGGCGATGACTAGATAGCGACAGTCAATTCTGTTTCCATCCTTGGTCTCGATCCCCTTGACCACGCCGTTGTCGGCGAGAATGGTATGAGCTGCGGTGCCCAATTTTATATCGACCCTTGAGGAGAGGAAATCGCGCATCCCCCTGAGCACAGAGCGGGAGCGTTCCGTGCCCAG
>JAUXBC010000033.1 GCA_030619615.1 Dehalococcoidia bacterium | reverse complement strand
TTGCATCTACCAGTATGCCGCACCCTACTTATAAAGCACTTCCGAACATTCAAGATACGCAGGAGAGAGATAAAGCGACACAAATAGCAACACGGCTTAGCCAAAAGAGCTACAAAATCGGCCTAGTTTGGGAGGATACTGGCAAGACCACGTGGAAAACAATTTCAACAGAAACTTCTGCAAGGTGGGTGTAGATTATGAGACTGTCAAAGCTTTTCGGTAAGACGTTGCGCCAGACGCCGTCGGAGGCGGAGAATATCAGCCATCAACTGCTGCTCAAGGCGGGCATGATCCACCCTGTGGCGGCGGGAATCTATAGCTATCTCCCCCTTGGCTGGCGGGCGCTAAGGAAGATCGAGAACATCATCCGCGAGGAGATGGACGCCATCGGGGGGCAGGAGCTGATGATGCCCGTGCTCCAGCCCCTGGAGCTCTGGGAGCAGACGGAGCGCGACGTCGCCTTTGGCCAGAGCCTGTTCACCCTGAGCGACCGCCGCGATCGAAAGCTGGTGCTGGCACCCACCCACGAGGAGGTGATCACCGAGCTCGTTCGCCGCAACGTGCAGAGCTATCGAGACCTCCCTTTACTTTTGTATCAGATTCAGACCAAGTTCCGCGATGAGGCCCGTCCCCGTGGCGGCCTGATGCGAGTCCGCGAGTTCACCATGAAGGACCTCTATAGCTTTGACACCGATGAGGAGGCAGTAAATACCACCTACCAAAAGGTGATCGGGGCCTACAAGAGAATCTACGAGCGCTGCGGGCTCCCTTCGGTGGTGGTGGAAGCGGATAGCGGAGCCATCGGGGGCAAAGAGTCCCATGAATTCATGGTCATCGCCGAAAGCGGCGAGGAGCAGGTCATACACTGCTCCAAATGCGACTACTCGGCAAATGCAGAGAGGGCTGAGAGCATGAAATTGCCCGGCGAAGAAGAGGAGGCACTCCCTCTAGAGGAGGTGGCTACTCCTGGGGTGAAGACCATCGAGGAGCTGGCGAATTTCCTCGGCATCCCCAAGAGCAAGACCCTCAAGGCAGTGTTCTACGCCGCCGATGGCGAGCTGATCTTTGTCGCCATCAGGGGCGACCTTGAGGTGAACGAGGTGAAGCTGAAGAACGCCCTAAAATGTCACGACCTTCGCCTCGCCAGCGACGAGGAGGTAAGGGAGGCAGGATTGGTGGCAGGATCAGCCTCCCCACTGGGCATCGGCGGGATTAAGAGGGTTGCCGACCCCTCGATAACCCTGGGGGTGAACTTCGTCGCCGGAGCCAATAAGCCCGATGCCCACGTCAAGAACGTCAACCACCCCCGAGATTTCGCCGTCGATCTTTTGGTGGATATAGCCATCGCCCAGGCAGGCGAGGGATGCCCCAGGTGCGGCTCAAAGCTACTCTCGACGCGAGGCATCGAGGCGGGGCATGTCTTCAAACTGGGCACCTTCTTCAGCGAGAGGCTGGATGCTACCTTCATCGACCGCGATGGCGTGGAGCACCCCATCTTTATGGGATGCTATGGCATCGGCATCGGGCGCCTCCTCGCCGCCGCCATCGAGCAGAACCATGATGAAAAGGGCATCATCTGGCCCCTTCCCATCGCCCCCTATCAGGTCCACCTCTGCCCTCTATCGATGGATAAGCCAGAGGTAGCCTCCGCCGCGGAGAGGCTCTATCTCGATCTTGAGCAAGAGGGCCTCGAGGTGCTTTTCGACGACCGCATCGAATCGCCCGGGGTAAAGCTTAACGATGCCGATCTTCTGGGAATGCCCCTGAGACTCATCCTCAGCCCAAGAACCATTAAATCTCAAAGCGTGGAGTGGAAGCGGAGAGGGGAGAAAGAGGCAGAGATTATTCCTCTTGAAGGGGCGGCAAAGAGGCTAAAGGCTTTTTTCGCCCTGTAACAACCCCCCCAAAGGGTTGCATCATGCCCCTTGTTGTGCTATACTATGGTGAGTCTATAACTAGAGTCTGACGAGACTGTGACAAGGTAGAAGCCAGCTAGAAGTAAACTACTGATGAAGTGGGTGTTTTCCCCACTTTTTTATTGTATTGGAGATCGGAGGAGGTGATGGCTAAGATGAAGAGCGAATTTATGCTCGCGATCACCCAGCTTGCTGCCGAGAAGAATCTGCCCAGGGAGGTGGTTCTTGAAGCGGTGGAGGCTGGTTTGGCCTCCGCCTTCAGGAAAAATAACTTTGCGGCAAACCAGACTATCTCGGTGAGGATCAATCCTAACACCGGGGAGGTAACCGTCTATGCAGAGAAGACAGTGGTGGAAACGGTAACCGACCCCCGCCGCGAGCTGTCACTGGATGCGGCGAAAAGAACTAAAAAGGGCATCAAGCTCGGTGACGCCATCGAGGTTGAAGCCACCCCCAAAGATGCGGGGAGAATTGCCGCTCAGACAGCGAAGCAGGTGGTGCTGCAACGCCTCCGCGAGGCGGAGCGGGAGCTTGTCTTCGAAGAGTTCTCCGAGTTGGAAAGCGAGATCATTACCGGCATCGTGCAGCGAATAGAGCCAAGGCAGATCATCCTCGACCTGGGAAAGACTGAAGGCATCCTCGCCAACCCGGAGCAGGTGCGAACCGAGCACTATCGGGTGGGGCAAAGGCTCAAGGTATACCTTATGGAGGTGCACCGCACCAACAGAGGGCCTCAGGTTTTGGTATCGCGGACCCATCGAAACCTGCTGCGCCGCCTCCTCGAGCTGGAGGTTCCAGAGATCCACAGCGGCGCTGTAGAACTGAAGTCCATTGCCCGCGAAGCCGGTTATCGGAGCAAGATCGCTGTCGAGGCCCGGCAATCAGGTGTCGATCCCGTCGGCTCCTGCGTTGGGCTGCGCGGCATCAGAATCCAAAACATCGTCAGCGAACTAAACGGGGAGAAGATCGATATTATGGAGTGGCATCCCGACCCAGCGACCTTCATTGCCAATGCCTTGAGCCCTGCTCAGGTCGTGAGCGTGGAGGTTGCTGAAGAGGAGAAGACGGCAACGGTGGTGGTGCCTGATCGCCAATTGTCCCTCGCCATAGGCAAGGAAGGGCAGAATGCCAGGCTCGCTGCCAAGCTCACCGGATGGCGAATCGACATTAAGAGCGTTTCCGCCGCCGAGGCGGAGAAGGCTGCGCTAGCGGAACGGGCCTCTGTTGAAATAGCACTAGAGGAAGCCATAACTGAAGAGCCATTACAGGTAGAACTAGCAGAGCCGGTTACCCAAGCTCCCCAGATAGAGGAATACGTTGAATTGCTGGCTCCCGGGGGAGAAGAGGAGGGTCTCCCTATAGAGGAAGTGACCCCCATTGAAGAGGCATTGGTTGAGATAGCAGAGCCAGCCCCTCAGCTTCGCTTTGCCGAGGAAATCTTCCCAGCCAGGGTAGCTAAGCCGGATAAAAAGGCGAAGAAGGGCAAGGGAAAGAAGGAGGGCGAAGAGGAGGTGAGCAGGCCAAAGAAGGTTCGCCAAATCCAAGAAGCTTACATCAAGGATGAATACGACGAGCTCGAGGAAATGGTGAAATAAATTTTTCGCTTGGGAGAAGGATGAGTACCACATCGCAGAGAAAGAAGAAACCACGACCGAAACATATCCCGGAGCGCACCTGCATCGGCTGCCGCGAGACAAGGCCGAAGCGGGAACTTGTCCGCATAGTTCGCAACACAACCGGTGCTGTAGAGGTCGACCCTACAGGGAAGAAATCGGGGCGAGGTGCGTATTTATGTAGAGCAAAGGGCTGCTGGGAGGCAGCACTTAAAAAGGAGCGCCTGGACCGCGCCCTAGGGATCAATATCGCCCAGGAAAAGCGAAGGGAGCTTGCCCAGTATGCGGAGATGCTTCCCTAGTCTGAGGGTAACCTAAATGAGCGCAAGAAGGCAGAAAATTGATGAAAAGTATCGAGAACCTCAGCACATAGGTGCCCCTGAGTCCCCGCCCATCAAATCGGAGGAGGATCGTCGCATCACCGTTCCTCCCTCCCTCACCGTGAAGCAATTTGCCGATTTGGTCGGGGTCAGCGTTGTGGATGTGATCAAGCAATTGATGAGAAACGGCATCATGGCAAGCATTAATCAGGTCATCGACTACGATACCGCAGCAATTGTTGCTTCAGATTTTGGCTATGAGGCGCTGGAGGAGCAACCCCGAGTCCCGGCCCAAAAACGCAAGAGGTATCAGAGGTTTCAGGAGGACGATACCACAGTACAAAAACCTCGCCCCGCCGTGGTTACCATCATGGGGCATGTCGATCACGGGAAGACCAGCCTGCTGGATGCCATCCGTGAGACAAAGGTAACCGCCACCGAGGTCGGCGAGATCACCCAGCACATAGGCGCCTACCAGGTGGAGATTCGGGAGCAAAAGATAACCTTCCTTGATACCCCAGGTCATGAAGCCTTCACCGCGATGCGGGCCAGGGGGGCTCAGGTAACCGATATTGCCATACTGGTGGTCGCCGCAGACGATGGGGTGATGCCCCAAACCTTGGAGGCCATAGACCACGCTCGCGCCGCCGATGTCCCCGTTGTGGTCGCAATTAACAAGATAGATAAGCCAGAGGCCAATATACAGCGAGTGAAGCAACAGCTTGCCGACCGGGGGCTGCTTATCGAAGAATGGGGTGGCGATGTGGTATCTGTCCCCGTATCCGCTAAAAAGAAGGAGGGCATCTCCGAGCTCCTGGAGAACCTGCTCATCGTTGCCGAGCTTGAGGACCTCAAAGCAAACCCGGAGCGGCGTGCTGTGGGCGTGGTCATTGAAGCGAAACTGGATAAGACAAAGGGCCCCCTTGCCACCGTGTTAGTGCAGACGGGTACGCTAAAGGTGGGGGATTCCTTCCTTGTCGGCGACACCTGGGGCAAGGTGAAGGCGATGTTCAATGACAAGGGTAAGCGCCTGAAGAGGGCGGAGCCAGCGACGCCTGTGGAGGTCCTCGGTTTGAATAGCGTTCCCCAAGCTGGTGATACCCTGACCGTGACCGCTAATGAAAAGGAGGCCCGCACTCTGGCACAAAGGCAGCAAGAGGAGAAAAGGCTTGCCTCCCTGAAGCCAACAGCACCGCTTAGCCTGAGCGAACTCTTCTCCCAGATTCGTGACGGCCAGGTGAAGGAGCTCAATATCATACTGAAGACCGATGTTCAGGGAAGCATCGAGCCAATAAAAACCTCCCTGGAGCGGCTAAACATGGATGAGGTCAAGGTAAACATCCTGCACTCCGGCAGCGGGAGCGTCACCGAAGGGGATGTGCTCCTCGCCCTGGCCTCCAAGGGGATCGTCCTTGGCTTCAACACCCGCCCCGAGCCCGGGGCAAGGCAGCTTGCCGATTCCGAGGGTGTGGACATCCGCCTCTACCAGGTAATCTACAACCTGGTGGACGATGTGGAAAGGGCGATGAAGGGGATGCTTGAGCCAACCTATGTCGAGGTCGTCGAAGGACACGCCGAGGTGCGGGCTACCTTCCCCATCAGAGGGCGTGGAAATGTAGCCGGGGTATACGTCACCGATGGCAAGGTAACCCGTGGCGCCCTAGCCAAAATAATAAGAAACGGCGAGGCCATCTTTGAATCCAGCATCTCCAGCCTAAGGCGGTTTAAGGATGATGTCAGAGAGGTAGCTAGCGGCTTTGAGTGCGGCGTGGGCATTGAGGGCTATAGCGATTTCCAGATCGGCGATATCCTCGAGTTCTATAGAAGGGAAAGGGCTTAGGGATGACCAGGCGCACCGAGAGGCTCAATGGGCTCATTCGAGAGGAGATCAGCGAACTGCTTCGCCGCCAGGTTAAGGACCCGAGGCTTGGCGGCTTCCTCACCGTGACCAGGGTAACCGTCTCCGCAGACCTGAGACATGCCAAGGTTTTTGTAAGCATCATGGGCACAGAGGGGGAGAAGAAGGAGGCAGTGGAGGGTTTAGCCTCTGCCTCGAGCTTCTTCCAGAGAAAGCTTAGGGAGCGCCTTTCATTACGCCGCGTTCCCCAGCTGAGCTTCCATAAGGACGATTCCATCGAGCGGGGGGCTCACGTCCTCCATTTGATAAGAGAGGTCGCCGCTAACGAGGGTGCTGAAGAGACCGAGCGAAGTTGAGCGTTGACGGAATCCTTAATATCGATAAGCCCGCTGGTAAGACCTCCCTGGAGATGGTTAATCTGGTGAGGCGACTCAGTGGGCAGAGGCGTGTCGGGCATGCTGGCACCCTCGACCCAGGGGCAACAGGGGTCTTACCCCTTTGCCTGGGGCAAGCAACCAGGATCATCCCCTTCCTCTTGGATGCCCCTAAAACCTATCGGGCCGAGATTGAGCTCGGCGTTTCCACCGATACCTACGATGCCGATGGGCATGTGACGCAACGGGTTGACCCCTCCTTTGTCACCAGGGAGCAGGTGGAGGGGGTGCTCCCCTCCTTCCGTGGCCCCATCCTTCAGAAGCCCCCTATGTATAGTGCGGTAAAGCATCAAGGGAGACGCCTCTATGATCTAGCTCGTGCTGGCATCGAGGTGGAAAGAAAATTGAGAAGGGCCGAGATCTTTCGATTGGAGATCATAGATTGGCATCCTCCCCTGTTCACTATCGAGGTGGAGTGCGGAAAGGGCACTTACCTTCGCTCCCTGGTTCACGATTTGGGTCGATCCCTAGGTTGCGGCTCATACCTAAGAAAATTGGTTCGTCTAAGGAGCGGAATCTTCAATATTAAAGATAGCATCACCCCTTCCCAGCTTGAGGATTCCTTTGGCCACGGATACTGGCAGGATCTCCTTTACCCTATGGACGTGGTTTTGGAGCATTGGACTGCCGCCATCGTGGGCAAAGAGGGGGAGCAGGCCATCAGAAATGGTCGCCCCCTAGCTCTAGGCGAGGAAGAAGGCAGGGATAGAGCCCACTGTCGCGCCTACTCTCTTGACGGACGCTTCCTAGCTGTGCTACGCTTCCTTCCAGAAAAGGGCCTCTGGCAGCCGGAGAAAGTCTTCTCTGGAGACCAAAACAGCTTCAAAAATACTTGACAGATAGCCAGATAGCGAGTATAGTTCAACAGGCTTGAAAGGAGGTGATAGAGATGCCGGAAGCCTATTGCTTCAAATGTAGGGCGAAAAGGGAGATAAAGAATCCCAGAAAGATCACCCTAAAGAACAACAGGCCAGCGACCACAGGGGTCTGCCCCGTATGCGGGACAAAGGTGTACCGAATTGGTAAGGCCTAACCCTGTTTCGCTAGCTGAATCGCCGCAGGGGCAAGGTTTGTCCTTATTTTGGAAACCGTTCCAATAAGGCACGAGGGTTGATTGTTAGAATTTCATTGATCTCTTCTTCGTCCAATCCAGCCCCTCGAGCAATGTTATGGGCCAAATCGGGGGAGAGTAGTTCCGTTTCGTCGTGGGCATCGGAGTTGAGGAGGAGCTTGGCTCCAGCAAGCCGTGCCAGTCGAGAGATGTGCCCATTGGTTAGTGAATGACCCTTTCTTGAGGAGATCTCCAGAAAGACACCGCTTGCTGCTGCCATTTTGGCCTGTTCAAGGTTGATGAGTCCGGGGTGTGCCAGAATGTCGACATGGGGGCACTGAAGTGCCGCTATATTGGTGCCGATCTCTACAGGTTCGGTGATGGACTCGCCATGAACGACGACTAACCATGCCCCCATCTCTTTGGCTTGCCTTGCTACTTCGCCGATCGCCCGAGGAGGAATATGGGTAAGCTCAACGCCGGGGATCGCCACAATATCCCAGTGCGCTCTCGCCAGAGCGCAATCTTCAGCGATTTCCCTGATCACTCTATCGAGATAGCCAATGCCAACGTGATCGGTGAGCCCAATAGCTTTGTAGCCCTTTACCAGCGCCCGCCTCACTAATTCTATAGGTGATAGGGAGCCATCGCTGAGCGAGGTATGAGTGTGAAAATCGTAGATCACAAATCGCCTCCTCGGTAAGGAATGATTATAGGATAAAGGAAGGGATGAATTTGAGCAAGATAAACGTGGCAATTATTGGCGTCGGCAATTGCGCTTCCTCGCTGGTGCAAGGTGTCTACTA
>JAUXBC010000005.1 GCA_030619615.1 Dehalococcoidia bacterium | reverse complement strand
G
Source organism: Dehalococcoidia bacterium (assembly GCA_030619615.1). GTDB lineage: Bacteria > Chloroflexota > Dehalococcoidia > E44-bin15 > E44-bin15 > E44-bin26. Next base: position 21,963 of record JAUXBC010000005.1, on the reverse strand, counting down.
GTAATAATTAGCGGCGGCCTCGTTTATCTCATAGAGCCTTTCCATCCGCTTGTCCTCAGCCCTCTCCTTCCCTTTCGGCATCAGGGTTACCCCCGCCCTATCGGCGAGGAGCCTGAGCGCCTGGCCAAAGTCCATACCCTCCTTTTTCATCACAAAGGACAAGATGTCGCCACCGCTGCCGCAACTGCCGAAGCAGTGCCAGCTCCCCCTCTCAGGGAAGACGAAAAAGGAAGGGGTCTTCTCCTGATGAAAGGGACACAGTGCCTTAAAGTTACGCCCCGATTTTTTCAGGGTAACATAATCGGAGACGACATCTACGATGTCCAATCTTTGTTTTATCTCATCGATTGCGCTCATCCCAATCCGCCTTAGTTTCCTTACATTGAAAATTCCTAGAGAGACGTTGCTCCAGGGGCGAAATCCCCTCCGCCATCCTCAGGGCATAATTATCAGTCATCCCGGCGATATAGTCCACAACCCTGCGCTCCACGCTATCATCGCGCCAGGCGTACTCTTGGGGCAGCTTTTCCTCGTTCCCGATGAAGTGCTGGTAAAGAAGGCGAACCACCTCCCTGGCGCGCTCCGCCTCATCCCTGGCCAGGCTATATACCCTTTCAAAGAGAAACTGGCGAAGGATGTTTGCCGCCTCAACCACCTCCGGGCTCATGCTGATGAGTGGTTTTTCCCATGAACGGTCGATAACGTCCGAGACCAGGGTATTGATCCTCTGGGAGTGGGATCGCCCTAAAAGGGCGACCGCTTGCCGAGGAAGGTCCTGCTCAGTGATGATGCCCGCCCTCACCGCATCGCCGATGTCGTGGTTGATATAGGCAATGGCATCTGCAATCTTACACACCTGAGCCTCCAAGGTTTCCACCACCCCCCATTTTTCGTCCAAAATGTCTGCCCCTGTCTTAGCATGCTTCAGGATTCCCTCCCTCACCTCCCGGGTCAGGTTCAGCCCCTGCCCATCCTTTTCCAAAAGGTCAACCACCCTCAAACTCTGCTCGTTGTGCCTGAACCCTTGGGGGTAGAGGCTATTTAGCACCTCCTCACCCACATGACCAAAGGGTGTATGGCCTAGGTCGTGACCCAGGGAGATGGCCTCGGCTAGGTCCTCATTTAGGTTTAGAGCCCGCGCTATAGAGCGCGCGATCTGAGATACCTCCAGAGTATGGGTGAGCCTTGTCACATAGTGATCGCCCAAAGGGGCGATGAAAACCTGGGTTTTGTGCTTGAGCCGTCGAAAAGCTTTAGAATGGATAATACGGTCGCGGTCTCTCTGGAAGGCGGTGCGCATCGGGCAGGGCTCTTCCGGGCTCTCCCTTTGTGCATACCTGCTCTTCATGGCATAGGGGGAAAGACTCTCCTCCCTTTCCTCCAGTCGCTGCCGTATCTCATAGTGAACCATAAGCATCATCGATTGAAGGGGCCCTCTACCCCTCCCCTGCCGACAGTGCTGCCTGGGCCGCGGCAAGACGAGCAATCGGTACTCGGAAGGGGGAGCAGCTCACGTAGTCCAACCCCACTTGATGGCAGAAATGGATGCTCGATGGATCACCGCCGTGCTCGCCACAGATGCCCAGCTCCAGATCTGGCCTGGTCTTGCGACCCAATTCCACCGCCATCTTCATTAACGCTCCTACGCCCGCTCGGTCAAGCACCTGAAACGGGTTCTCAGGTAAGATCCCCCTTTCCACATATTGCAGAAGGAATTTGCCCTCGGCATCGTCCCTGCTGACGCCGAAGGTAGTCTGTGTCAGGTCGTTGGTGCCGAAGCTGAAGAACTCGGCATAACGGGCGATCTCGTCAGCGGTGAGGGCAGCGCGGGGGAGCTCGATCATGACGCCGATTTTGCAATCAACCATCATGCCCATCTCCGCCTCGACCTCCCTCGCTACCTTCTCCACTCGTTCCCGAAGAACCCTCATCTCGTTTGGGTGACCGACAAGGGGGATCATTATCTTAGGGCGAACATCGATGCCCTCTTTTGCCAACTCGCAGGCGGCGGTTAAGATGGCGCGCACCTGCATCTCGTAGATATCGCCGAACATCAAGCCTAGCCGGCAGCCGCGCAGCCCCAGCATGGGATTCGCCTCACGCATGCTCTCGATAGCGCGGAGCAATTTTTCGCTCTCCGCCAGTTTGGCTGGGTTATCGCCCCTGATGCGAAATTCAGTGGTTTCTACCAGCACCCTCTCATAACTGGGCAAGAATTCATGGAGCGGGGGGTCGATGAGTCTGATAACCACAGGCTTACCAGCCATCACCCTGAAGATGCCCTTGAAGTCCTCCCTTTGAAACCCCATCAGCTCAGCCAGAGCGCTGCGGTAGTCCGCCGCTGCGGGTGAGGTATCATATCTCCTTTGCGCCTCGGCCAGCCTCTCCTCTAACTCCCTCCGCTTATCCTTTTCTTCTTGCAAACGGATCAATTCGTTTTGAAGAGCAGTCGCCTCGGCCGCTGACAGGACCATCTTCTGCACGATGGGGAGGCGCTCCTCCTCAAAGAACATGTGCTCGGTGCGACAAAGCCCGATGCCTTCAGCTCCAAACTCGAGGGCGCGGGCAGCATCGCTGGGGTAATCGGCATTGGCCCAAACACCCAGCCTCCTCACCTCATCGGCCCAGCCCAGAAGCACTATCAAATCGCTCTCCTCCGACAACCTGGGCACGATGGTTGGGATACGCCCGGCGAAGACCTCGCCGCTGCTGCCGTCTATGCTTATCTCTTCATTCTCCTCAATGACCCTGCCACCGGCAGTGAGGTAACGCCCTTCGAGGTCGATCCTCAGCTCTTCGCAACCGGCAACACAGGGCTTACCCAGCCCACGGGCAACAACCGCGGCATGGCTTGTCACACCGCCCCGCGCCGTCAGGATGCCCGTTGCCACCAACATACCATGGACATCTTCAGCACTGGTCTCGGGGCGAACCAATATGATGCTCTCCCCCTTGGCAGCTAACTGTTCCGCCCTGTCAGCATCAAAAACAGCCTTTCCTGTCGCTGCCCCCGGGGAGGCATTCAACCCAGTAGCCAGCAGGTTCCCCTGACTTCTGGCCTCCTCCTTCGCCCCTCCATCGAACCTGGGGAATAGAGAGTAGAGGAGCTCGCCGGGTTCAATGCGCTTCAGAGCCTCCTCCTTAGTGATAAGACCCTCCTTCACCATATCCACCGCAGCCTTCACCGCTGCCTTACCAGTACGCTTGGCAGTCCTGGTCTGCAATATATATAGCTTGCCCTGTTCCACGGTGAACTCTATATCCTGAACATCGCGATAATGGGTTTCCAGGCGATCTGAGATATCCAACAATTCCTGATAAACCTCAGGCGTCTCCTGTTGAAGAAGTCCGATCTTTTGCGGGGTGCGGATCCCCGCTACCACATCCTCGCCCTGGGCATTTGCCAGGTATTCCCCGTAGAGGTTTTTATCCCCTGTGGCAGGATCGCGGGTAAAGGCCACCCCGGAGCCGCTATCTTCGCCCATGTTGCCAAAAACCATCGGCATAATGCTAACAGCAGTGCCCAGGTCATGGGGAATCTTGTGGAAGTTTCGGTAGCTGATGGCACGTCTACTGTTCCAACTCTCAAACACCGCCTTTATTGCTAATCTCAGTTGCTCTAAGGGATCGTCGGGGAATTCCTTGCCTGTCTCCACCTTAATCAGCCTCTTCGACTCCGAGACAATCGCTTTGAGGTCCTCTGGGCCTAGGTCGGCATCGAAGTGGACGCCAGCCTTGAGTTTGAATTGCTCCAGGAGCGCCTCAAAATGGGAGGATTCTATGCCCAGCACCGTCCTGCCGAACATCCCGATAAAACGACGGTAGGTGTCATAGGCAAAGCGCTCACTGCCCGTCAAATCAGCCAGCCCCCTCACCGTCTCTTCATTGAGGCCAAGATTGAGCACGGTTTCCATCATGCCCGGCATGGAGACCTTACCCCCGGAGCGGGCCGAAACCAGGAGCGGATTCCTTGGGTCACCGAACCCCTTGCCCGTCTCCATCTCCATCCTTCGCAGTGCCTCCAGTACCTGATCCCAAAGGGCAAGGGGGAATTCTTTGCCTGCGGCGTAGTACTCGTTGCATGCCTCAGTAGAAATAACGAATCCCGGTGGCACGGGCAAGCCCCCGTACGCCATCTCAGCGAGATGGGCACCCTTCCCTCCCAAAAGGTCGGTCATGCCGGCGTTTCCCTCCGAGAACAAATAGACCCACTTTTTTGCCTCTATCCCCATGAACGCCTCCAAAGGGAAGGACTGGCTAATCTCCCCTCAACCCTGGCGATGAACTCTCTGGTCCGCTCGATGTCATCGGGAATCACCGAGACCGATGTGATCCCCCATTCAACGAGCTTTTCGGTGAGCCCTGACTGCGAATTTCGCCGCTGAGATTGGACTTTTCTAAGAAATAGAAGTAACTTTGAGCAGTAACGATGAAACCGGAGGGCACTGGAATATGAGCCTTGGTCATCTCCCCTAAGTTTGCCCCCTGGCGCCGACCAGGGAGATATCCTCCTTGCCTACGTCTTCAAACCAGACGACCCTCCGCTCCTCATCCATGGCAACGATTCTCTCCGGTCGAGCTATCCATAATCTTGCTAATCCCTAATTATACCACGCGAAGGCCCTTTTTTGAACCTTTAGGCTTTTCCCAAGCCTCTCAAGGTAACCTCTCTAAAAATTAAAATGTTAGCGATCTAGATCCAGACGATCTTTTCAGGCTCGGCAACGAGCCTCTTCTCACCAGCGAGGTCTCGGATTTTTAAAAGGGTCGTATTAACCTCAGGGGTAAGGAAGACCCAATCAGGTCCTGAAGGGATCCAGTAGGGGAAATTGATCCGCGCCACCTTCAGCTCTTTAGTGTTAAGATAGATGCCAAACCTCTGCTGCATGATTTCCTCCAGCTCTATCGGTCCAGATGCTTGAGTTTGGCGATCACTTCCTCGATGGCCTGGTCCGGAGTGGAGGCTCCTGCGGTGACCCCAACGCGGCGGTGATTGCGAAGCCAAGCAGGATCGATCTCCGCAGCCCTTTCAATAAGATAGGTCTCTACACCAGCAGCGGTGCATATCTCGGCAAGGCGACGGCTATTGGCACTCTTACGCCCACCAACCACCACCATCAGGTCTACCCTGCTTGCCAGGTCAAGGGCTGCCTGCTGGCTTTTCCTCGTCGCATCACATATGGTATTAACTACCCGTAGCTCCGAGAGCGCGGCGAGACTTGTACCGATAAATGAGGCTACGAAGCGAGCAAAGCCAGAGTAGCTCTGGGTGGTTTGGGAAAGGATGCCGATTCGCCGCGGTATCTTGTCAAATTTGGGGGGCTCGAGGGTAGCAAAGCCTTTCCCCCCAGCCCAACCTAGTACACCCTGCACCTCAGGATGACCCTCCTCACCAAAAATGATCACAAAAAAACCTGCCTGAGCCAATCTCCTTGCCGCGACCTGGGCCCGGCGAACGAAGGGGCAGGTGGTATCTACTATTTGAAGCCCGCGATCCCTTATCTGCTCCAGCACCTGGGGGCTCACCCCGTGGGAGCTGATCGCCACGATATTCCCCTGAACATGGTCCAAGCTCTCTACTGCCTTGATGCCGGATCGAGCGAGACCCTCCACTACCTGCTGGTTATGCACTACCGGTCCCAGGGTCTGGAGCGGGCCAATCTCCCTGGCCGCCCGCTCCAGAATATCGATCGCCCGCCTCACCCCGGTGCAAAACCCTAGCTCGGCAGCCTTTTCAATCTCCAACCTCACCCTCCTCAAGGGCGCCTTCTTTGTCTCCTCCATACACCCCTCGGTAGCTCTCCGGGAGAAGCTCAGCGATGCGCCCCATGATGAAGTCGGTGGCAGAGTCTAATTGAGCCCTGGTTAGCTTGCCGTCAAAGGGGGGGAGTTTGAAGGGCTCACCGATGTTCACCGTTACGGTGGGGCGGCGAAGCAGGGAAGCTATGCCCTTGATCTTTTCCGTACCTGCGATCCCCACAGGGAGGATGGGAGCACCACAGCGCAAGGCGAGAAGAGAGGTCCCCGAGTAACCCTGCTGCAATTGAGCGGTGCGGCTCCTCGTTCCCTCAGGAAACATCCCCAATGCCAGCCCCTCCTCCAATACCCGCTGCGACTGACGCAATGCCTCCCTATCCAGTCGCCCCCCGCGCACCGGAATAGCCTTGTAACCACGCGCCAGAGGACCTTCCACCGGATGCTTAAAGACCTCCTCCTTGGCCATGAAGACGATTCTTCGCCGCATGCAGAGGCTGAGCAGCGGGGGATCGGCAAGACTAAGATGATTAGCAACCACGATCAAAGGACCCCGATCAGGGATGTTTTCCCTCCCCCTGACCCGTCGCCGGGCAAAAAGGATGAACAGGATCCTTGCAATCATCCTTCCCAAATAGTATGAGAGAGCCATTAGCCTTCCCCCATCATGCTCAGGATCTCAGATAGCACCTGATCAGCGCTAAGACCATCGGTATCGATGATCCTTGCCTCTGGAGCGGGCTGAAGAGGGGAGATGGGGCGCTCGCTGTCGATCTCGTCCCTCCTTATTAAATCGGCGAGGATAGCCTCATAATCCGCTGCCTCACCGCGTTCCACCAGCTCCAGGTAGCGCCGCCGCGCCCTCTCCTCAATAGAAGCGACAAGATAGACCTTTAGTTCAGCATGAGGCAATACCGTGGTGCCGATGTCTCGCCCTGCCATAACGATTTCGCCCTTTTGCGCCAAACCCCGCTGCTGTTCCACGAGCACCTTTCGAACCCCTGCCACCCTTGCTACCAAGGAGACGCCCGCCTCTACCTGCCAGTCCTGAATCTCCCTGGTAACATCATGACCATCGACGAGCACATTGTCCCCAGGCGGTGCGAACTCGATCTTGGTGTTAGCAGCAAGTTGGCTGAGCTCCTCTTCATCCTCAAGATCGATGCTTAGCTTTATCGCCCTCCAGGTCAAAGCACGATACATCGCTCCCGTATCCACAAAGCGGTATCCCAGCCTCTGGGCCAGAAGCCTACCAAGGGTGCTCTTCCCCGAAGCAACCGGCCCATCTATAGCGATCATCGATGGCTTTGGCATTGCCTTGCCTAGATTATATCTTAGGAAGGGGCGCAAGGCAATTATTTTAGCCTCTTCGCCACCTTCTAAGCAAAAGACCAATTCCAAAGAAAGCTATCGCAAGTATGATAAGAAGAGCGCGCAAGCCTATTCCAGGGGAGGGAGGAGTCTCCGCTGGTGGCTGAGGTGTGGGCGTCGGCGTGGGTGTCGGTGTAGGCGTTGGGGTGGGGGAAATAGTGGGGGTGGGAGTAGGCACAGGTGTAGGCGTTGGGGTGGGCAAAGGAGAAAAGCCAAAGCCCGGGGTGGGGTCTGAATTATCGACAAAATCGCCACCCGCCGGAGAGCGCTCCAGTGAGTGACTTTCAGCCACACCGGGGCAAGGCGGAGATATAAAAGTATCGTCACCATAGGAGAGGGCATCGATGACCTCCCCTGTGCTGTCCTCAAGAATGACCCGGTCCCCTTCGTTGCTCAGCCCGTTGCCTATAGAGCTATCAAGGAAGACTATGGTGCCAGCGAAGTCAGGGAAGTTATCATTAAACTTATCCGTGGCCGCAATTATGGCAAAGCCGTCAGGGGGCAGGGTCAGCGGGGGAACCAGGTCGCTACTCTGGTTATCCCTGATCCTCCAGCCACCCAAGTGCATGGTCCCGGTTGTGCGGTTAAAAACCTCCACCCACTCAAAGGCAGCATCGGGACCACTTTGAGGGGGATTATATTGAACCTCGTTAATTACCACATCCCCCTCACTTACTGGCGTGGGGGTTGGAGAAGACGTAGGTGTAAGCATCGGCGTTGGCGTCAGCGTGGGCGTTGGGGTCGGCGTGGGCGTTGGGGTCGGCGTCGGCGTGGGCGTTGGAGTCGGCGTCGGCGTGGGCGTTGGGGTCGGTGTCGGCGTTGGCGTCGGTGTCGGCGTGGGCGTTGGCGTGGGCGTTGGAGTAGGCGGTGGTGGTCCGCTGAAGCTCATATCATCGAAGTAGGCGGTGGCGGTGCCAGGAGAGACGAGGTGTATTACACACTCAACTCTTGCGGAAAGCGCTGCCTCAGGAGCAGGGACAGGGCTAATAGTCAAATGGTAGTAGTCCCCACCAATAGCGTCTTGAGAGACAATTCCGCCAGGATTCAGGGGCTCTCCGTAGCCTCCAGTGTTTGAGTACCAGTGGATTCGCAAGTAAACGCGGGCAATGCCAGGGTCGCCGTTTAAGGCATAGCCACTGAAGGTATAAGTGCCTCCCGGCTGCACTTGGACTACTTGGTAGAACCAGCCTGTAGTGCTAGCAGTGAACTCAGCAGCAAACCCTTCAGCATGAGAAACCCTGGTTAGATTACCACCATGGACTAACCACTCATCGCCAATGGGTTGCTCAAAACCCCCATTCACCAGCAGTTCGTCGGGCGCAGCAAAGGAACGGGGGACGCTCATCTGCGCCAGCGAAGCCAGAAGCATTATGAGGACAAAAAGGACTATTGCTCGGGAAGCTTTCATTTCAGGGAAGGGCTCGCTCAAAGCTGCCTACATCTTAGCGCCCTAATATGAAAAGTCAAGCTTCATTCTATCCTGTCTTTTTAAACCTCACCTCGCCTCCGCTTCCGGAAACGGAAGCGGTGCCGGAAAGGCGGTCTCTGTTGCTCTTCCTTCTGCTCACCCTCCCCGGGTGGTTCTGCCTCGACCAGACGAACATAGATGGCATCAGCTATCTCCTTATCCACGGCAAACTGCGTCTGGCGCACCTGAAAGACGTAGGAAGGGAAGCCCTGAATAAGGCTTACGGGTGCCCCGGGGAGGATGCCCATGCTCACCAGCTTCTGAAGCTTGGCCGCCTGTGGCGCATAGATATAGGCTATCTTGCCACTCTCGCCTGAGGCCATTCGGGAAAGAGGGGAAACAACTTTCTGTAGTTCCCTCCTATCCTCGTGGCAGCACCTCCCAGGAGGTATCGGTTTGCCATGGGGGCAGACCTTGGGATGTCCCAACAGGCTGCAAATGCTATCATCCAGACCTCGGTCAAGCAAGTGTTCGAATTTGCACGCCCTTTCGTTGAGAAGGGTTTCCGATGTGGCGAGGACATCGGTGAGCAGGCGCTCTGCCAGGCGGTGTCTTCGCACCACATTTGCCGCCCTGGGTAGTCCCCTTGCCGTCAAACCAACCTCACCTTTGGACACGGTGATATTCCCGGCGAGGAGCAATTGCCCCACAACAGCGTCCTTGAGGCCTACTTCAAGCTCGTCCAAAGGGATGGTTTCTGCCCCCTCCTCCTCAGTGCGAATCCAGAGGGTCTCCAAGATCTCTTCAGCTTTTTCGTCTAGCTCCATAAGCTCGCCTCCTCCAAGCGTTGAATGCCTTGATTAGTCTCGGCTCTCGTGGTATCTCGTAGCCACAATTGGGGCACCTCACCAGGTGGCAGGACCTGCCCAGGGGACAGCCTTCGCAGGCAGCTACCCCCTCATCTTCAGAGAACTGAAATCCGCAAAGTGGACATTTCATAGTGATACCCCGAGGCTGATAAGGGCTCGATTGAGGATGAATCCCACCAGAAAGGCGAAGGGGAAGATAAATAGAGCTATAGCTAACGCTGTCTTTATTCCCCTCTCTTTGAGCATAACCCCAAATTGAGCGATGCAAGGAATGAACAGGGTCAGGGTCACCGCGGCCACCACCAGTGGTACCCCAAGGAGTATTCCTGAGCTATAGAGGTCGTAGAGCCCCGCTGCCCCGAAATCCCGCCTGAAGAATCCGAACAAGAAGGCCACCGCGGTCTCTGAGGGCAAGCCAATGGACTGCACCACGGGCTGGAGCCCACGGAGGATGAGGTCGAACAATCCGGTCAGATCCCCGACCCAGAGCAAGACGCTGGCCAGGATGAAAAAGGGGAGCACCTCCATGAAATACCACTGCATCCGGGAATAGGTCTTGGTCAGCACATTAGAGAGCTTGGGTAGCCTCAGCGGAGGTATCTCCATATAGAAGCTGGGCCGCTCCCCGGGGATGACCTTCGACGCCAGGTAGCCCACGAGCAAAAACACCAGCCCCACCACCGCTCCCCAGATGAGCAATGCCTGTCCAGTGCCCGAAAGGATGGCGAGGATGACCCCTAGTTGCGCCGAGCAAGGAATGGCCAGGGCCAGGAGCAGGGTGGTGATAACACGCTCCCGCCTTGTCTCCTGGGTTCTGGTGACAATGGTGGCCATGGTATCGCAGCCAAAGCCAAGCGCCATAGGTATCACCGCGCGGCCGCTGAGCCCGATCCTCTTGAACAGCCGGTCGATGAGCATAGCCAGTCGGGGCAGGTATCCGGAATCCTCGATTATGGCGAAGATGATAAAGAAGGTGCCCACGATGGGAAGGACGATGGCTATGGCATAGGTGAGCCCCAAGGTGATGATGCCGTATTCGCCGACGAATAAGTCCTGGATAACCTCAAATGGGATAACAGCACTAATGAGGCCGGTGACCCAGGGATTGATCCACCCTCCGAAGAGGGTGCCCTCGATAAAATCGACAACGGTCCCTGCCCCGAAGACGCCCACAAATTGATACAACCCGAAGTAAAGAATGAGAAGGAGGATGGGGACACCGGTTATAGGATTCATCATCACCCGGCTTAGCCTCTCGGCAAAGCCCTCCCTGGGCCCTGCTGCTGAGGTTGCAGCCAGGGTCACGATGCGCCTCACCTCCTGTTGCCGTCTCTGGGCGATGATCTGGTACAGTGGCTGGCTGTAGCCAGCCCTGGTCTGGGCAACGATGTTTTGGATGGAGCTATAGCTTGGCCCTTCTTGCTCCTTGACTTGCCTCTCCAGATCGGGGTCCTCCTGGAGCAGGCATAACGCGATAGCTCTTTTCGACAGACGATAGTCGCCTCCGAGCAGGGCCTCGATACTGGCCAGCGCCGATTCTATGAAGTCGTCATATTTGAGGGCCATCGCCTCAGCTGCTGACACGCTCTCCTAGCTTTCTGCGGAGAAGCTCGAGCCCGTGGCCGGTAGTGGCCACTGTGGCGATCACCGGAATGCCCAGCTCCTTCGCAAGCAGGTCGACGTCGATATCTATCCCCACCGCTTCAGCCTCGTCCATCATGTTGACGGCCAGGATGACAGGAAGTCCAGCTTCAATAAGTTGCAAGGTGAGGGGCAGCATCCTCTCCAGCTCCTTGCCATCCACTACGTGAAGAACGACCCCCGGCCTCTCCACCAACAGGATCGACCTGGCTACCCGCTCCTCCTCAGTGATCGGAAGCAAAGAGTACATCCCGGGGGTGTCCATGATCTCACATTCCATCCCCTCGATCCTTGCCTTCCCCCTGGAGATAGCCACCGTTGTCCCCGGGTAATTGGAAACAGTGACATAGGCCCCGGTGAGGTTGTTGAAGATCACGCTCTTCCCCACGTTGGGGCTGCCTACGATGACAACCTTTTCCAGGCGATTGCCGCCCTCGATACGAAGTTCACCATGGCAACTGCTGCCGCGTCCGCCAAGGCCAAGAAGTTTTGTTATCTTTCTCCAAATGGACACCTTTGCCTCCTCGATTTAACGAACATGATGTTCCCCTATTTTGTATAATGCTTCTCATTTGCAACAACGAACGGAAAAAATAAATTCATCTTAGCGGCTGCTATCTTCCCCCCCCATTTGGCACCGACCACAATAGCCCTCCATGTGAACCTCAGCGTCAAGGATCTCGAAGCCCGTTTGCTTGCTCACATCCTCCCTCATCTTCCTGGTCAAGGGGGACTCAAAATCGATTACTTTTCCACAGCCAAGGCATACCAAATGGTGATGCTCCGCTTCCCCTTTGGCCTCATAATGGTGGTGCTCTTCGGCGAAGTGCCGCTCCTCGATCAAGCCAAGCTCCTTAAAAAGGCGAAGGGTGCGATAAACCGTGGACAGACTGAGACGAGCCTCCTTCTCCTTGGCGAGGCGATAGAGTTCGTCAGCATCGAGGTGCCCCTCCGAGCGATGCAAAAGATCGAGGAGCAGCCTTCGTTGGTTCGTAATTCGTTGCCCTTTTAGATCCCGCATTTCGTTTTGCAAATGAAAATCGTTAGCAATAACACTCTATCACTTTTCGCCTCAGTTGTCAACCCCTTTTCTCTGGATAGTTTTGCCTTGGCGCCTTCGATGTGGTAAACTATTGTGAACGAAAAAAGAGAGGCACATTGGGGGATATAGTGGTTGAAGAGGAAATTGTTATCTCGGAGGAAGAGGCGCTGGAGCTGCCCCTGCTGCCGCGGCGCGATACGGTGATCTTCCCTCACCTGGTTACCCAGTTGGTGGTGGTGCGCCAAAGCTCCCTTCGGGCTATTGAAGAGGCGATAGCTCACGACCGGGCGATCGTGGTGGTGGCTCGGCGAGATCTGGAGGCAGCGGAGCTCACCTTCGACCATCTTTACTCCATTGGCACCGAGGCTACCATCGGACGCCACCTAAAGATGCCCGATGGCACAGGCACCCTTTGGGTCCATGGGCAGCGGCGGGTCAGGATCACCCAGCTCGTCCACGATGAGCCCTTCTTTAAGGCCAAGGTGGTGCCCATCGAGGAATCCACGGGGAAACCACCGCAAACCGAGGCCCTGATGCGCGCCGTGCTTGCCCTCTTTGAGAAGTCCATCAAGCTCTCCCTAAAGCTTCCCGAGGACGCCTACATCGCAGCGATGAATATCGAGGAGCCGGGATGGCTCGCCGATTTCGTCGCCTCCTCCCTGGATCTCGCCCTTGAAAAAAGGCAGGAGATCCTGGAAGCCCTTGACCCCCACGATAGATTGCAACGAATTAACATCCTTTTAGCCCAAGAGCTGGACGTCTTGGAGCTGCAAAGCAAGATCCATACCCAGGTTCAGGAGGAGGTGGACAAATCACAGCGAGAGTATTTCCTCAGGGAGCAGTTAAAGGCGATCCAGAAGGAACTGGGCGATGTCGATCCTCAAACCAGGGAGATGAATGAGCTAAAGGAGAAGATCGCCTCAGCAGGCATGCCTGAGGCGGTGATGCAAAAAGCCAACGAGGAGGCGGATCGCCTTACCACGATGCCCCCCGCCTCTCCGGAGGTCTCCGTGATCAGAACCTACCTCGATTGGCTGGTCACCCTACCCTGGGACAAGGAAACGGAGGATAATCTGGACATCAAACAGGCGGCAAAGGTGCTCGATGAGAACCACTATGGGCTAACCAAGGTTAAGGAGAGGATTCTGGAGTATATGTCGGTGCGCAAGCTGTCCGAGGGGAAGCTGAGGAGCCCCATCCTCTGCTTCGTTGGTGCCCCGGGGACGGGAAAGACCAGCCTGGGCAAGTCCATCGCTCAGGCGCTGGGGCGTAAGTTTGTGAGGATCAGCCTGGGAGGGATCAGGGATGAGGCGGAGATTCGCGGCCATCGCCGCACCTATGTAGGGGCGCTCCCGGGGCGAATCATCCAGACGATGCGCACCGCGGGGACGATTAACCCCCTATTCATGATGGACGAGATCGACAAGGTGGGCATGGATTTCAGAGGCGACCCCTCCTCAGCGCTACTGGAGGTGCTCGATCCGGAGCAGAACTTCGCCTTCTCGGACCATTACCTCGATGTCCCCTATAACCTGTCAAAGGTTATGTTTATCACCACGGCAAACGTACTGGACCCAGTTCTGCCTGCGCTTCGCGACCGTATGGAGGTCATCGACCTCCCCGGCTACACCGAGGAGGAAAAACTTGGGATCGCGGTGCAGTTTTTGGTACCCAAGCAGCTTTCTGAGCATGCTTTGACCCAGGATCAGCTGCGCTTCTCCACAGGGGCGCTGAGGCGCATTATCAGGGAATATACCCGTGAGGCAGGGGTGAGAAACCTGGAGCGGGAGATCGGCAACATCTGCCGAAAGGTGGCTCGGCTCGTTGCTGAGGGGGAGAGGCCACCCCATCTGGTGACAAGCCAGTCGCTGGCCAAGTATCTGGGGCCTCAGAAGTTCTTCTGGGGGACGGCAGAGGAAAGGGACGAGATTGGCGTCGCCATGGGCGTGGCCCACACCGAGATGGGGGGCGATGTCCTGGGGGTCGAGGTGACCCTCATGGAGGGGAGAGGGAATCTGACCCTCACCGGGCAGCTTGGGGAGGTGATGCGAGAGTCAGCCCAGGCTGCTTTAAGCTATGCTCGATCCAGATCGGCAGCATTCGACTTGGACCCCAAGCTCTTTGAAAAGACCGATATCCATATTCATGTGCCGGCAGGGGCAATCCCCAAGGATGGACCCTCGGCGGGCATCACCATAGCAACGGCGCTGATCTCAGCCCTGGTCAGGCAACCGGTTCACAAAGAGGTGGCGATGACTGGCGAGATCACCCTCCGCGGTCGGGTGCTCCCTGTGGGGGGACTCAAGGAGAAGGTCCTCGCCGCCCACCGAGCAGGCATCAAAACCTTCGTCATGCCCAAGAGGAATGAGAAGGATCTGGGAGACGTCCCGGCAAATGTGAGGCGGGATGTGAGATTCGTTTACGTTCAGCAAATGGATGAGGTTTTGGCTACCGCCCTGGTGGACAAACGATTTTGAGGGACGAAAGCCGATAGCATGAACTGGCTGGATATCGTCCTTATTCTGATATTCGCCGTTTTTGCCTTTTTGGGGTTTAAAAGAGGGCTGATCAGGGCTGTGCTCATCCTCGTGGGACTGATCTTAGGGGTCTTCCTCGCCGGTCGCTTTTACCTCGCCTTCTCAGGTTGGCTCCCTATTGCCAATGTTACTGCCGCCAGGGTGCTCGCTTTTATCCTCATCTTCGTTGCCGTTGTAGCGGTAGCCTTTGTTGTCGCTTTCCTATTGCGCAAAACCATCTCTGCCATAATGTTGGGCTGGGCTGACAGGCTTTTGGGGGCGGTCTTCGGCTTTGTGGCGGGGGCAGTGATCTGCGGCGCCCTTCTCGCCCTTTTCGCCCATTTTCTGGATATAGAAGGAACGGTAAGCCAATCGTGGATTGCTTCAATACTTCTGGATCGCGTCCCTCTTCTGCTTGCCCTGCTCCCCGAGGAGTTTGATTCTCTGCGCGGCTTCTTCCAGTAAAAACCGATTGCCAAGAACAGCCTATCGAAAGAAGTAGGCGATTCTCTGTCACAGCGCACAGTACGAAAAAGGGGAGCGATGTCGGGAAAGCCCCATTGGCTTTATGTGCCAGAGTGGCTTGTTGATGAGGTTTGGCATTTTCCCTACGCCTATAAAACCTTCAGCAAATATATCCCTCGAGAGGCGCTGGTGTTGGAGGTTGGCTTTGGCAGCGGGCGAATCCTGTCCCGAATCGCCAAGGAGCTGAACTGTAGATGCGTTGGCGTCGATCTTGAGGACGGAGCCTTCGAGTCGCTCTCCTTTTTCTCCCATCGCTATGGGGTGAAGGTTGAGGCGGCAAAGGGTGATGGCTTCTCGCTCCCCTTCAAAGACAATAGCTTTGATGTAGTCTACTCCGAGGGGGTGATCGAGCATTTCCCCCTTAGTGAGTCAGAGGAGATGATGAGAGAGCATGTTCGGGTTTGCAAGGAGGGTGGGCTGGTGATCGTCTCCGCACCCAATAAATTCGCTTTTTTACATTCTCTGACAAAGTTTTTGTTGGGAAAGAGGTATTTATTTTATCCGGAGAATAGTCTCTCCGTCTTCGAGCTTTCTCGATCGATGTCCAGGGCTGGATTGACCCCGATAACGAAGGATGGATTTGCCTTCGGCTGTCAATTCTTCATGTTCAAGGCATTTTTTCTGGACCAGGCACTGCCCCCAGGGTTTGAGGCGATGGCGTCTAGAGTGCTCAAATTCTTCAAGGGAACAAGCATCTATCACTTCGAGAATCCAATGTTTAATTCCCTTATTGGCTTTCAGACCCTAGTTGTAGGGCATAAGAATAAATAAAACCATCCACCATACCATTCCAAAGCTTACAGCGAATGGCTTTTTCGCCCTTTAACACCCCTTAGGGCGCTCTTTTTCAAAAGGTAGAGCTAGCTCTTATATTATGGTAGCGCTAGTAGGTTCCGGGGGTGGGTTCCTCTCCTGGGTTTTGTTCGCGCCACCTCGCCAGCAATTGCCCCTTCGTTTCCTTATGGTCAGGGTCAGGGATACAGCAATCGTCGATAGGGCATACCTCCGCACAGCGCGACGACTCATACCACCCGACGCACTCGGTGCACTTTTTCGGGTCGATTACATAGATCGTCTCGCCCTCGCTAATCGCCTCGTTTTTGCATTCTGCTTCGCAAGCGCCGCAACTAATGCACTCCTCGGTAATCTTATAGGCCACCTTTCATACCTCCTTTAGTAATTTTAACATAGGCCCTTCAGTCTTGGCCATCACCCCCTCCATTGGCTGAAGCAATTAAATCCTGATCAAGCTATGCGAACTCTGTACCGATATGCTCCTCCTTCTCCAGTTCGGCATACTCCTCGTCAGATACCTTGAGGATCTCCTTATAGACATATTCGTTATGCTCCCCGAGGCGAACCGGCGGCAAGCGCAATTGGTTTGGGGTCTGGGACATCCTCCAAGCGAGCCCGGGATAGAGGTGGGTGCCACAGTCGGCGTGGGTGAGCTCCTCAAAGAAGCCTCGCGCCCTCAGGTGGAGGTCGCCATAGGCATCCTTCTCATCGAGGACCGGTCCCGCAGGTACCCCCTCCTTTTGCAGGAGGTGCATGACCTCATAGGCATCGTGCTCCCTGGTCCACTCACCGATGAGCTTATCCAGACCATCATGATTCTTATAGCGGCTGAGGGAATCGGAGAATTTTTCATCCTTGGTCCAATCGGGGTTCCCCAGGGCACGGCAGAAGCCCTGCCACTCCTGGTCGTTGCTGATGGTGATGTTCACCCAGGTATCCACAATCTCCATCGGCGGCATCCCCATGCCGCCAGGTACCCACTTGCCTTTTACATCCCTGCAGCGGTAGCAGCCCTGGACCGCACCATGGAAGTCGCGGTTTCCCATCCTCTCCGTGATCCTCCGGTTCATGGTGTAGTCCATCACCGCCTGCGCCAGGTGGGGTATAGAGGCCTCCACCTGAGCCATATCGATGTACTGCCCCTTCCCAGTCTTTTGTCGCTGATATAGCGCCATCACTATAGCGAAGGCAGCATTTATACCCCCCGCCTCATCCGTATGATAGATGGTGGACGTGGCGGTCGGCTCCTCATCGACATAGCCCCTCATGTAGGTATGACCGCCGAATCCCTCCTGGTGGGCGCCAAGGGCCCGATAGTATTTATAGGGACCGCTGCCACCGAAGCCGGGGAGGGAGAGATAAATGAGCCTTGGGTTTACCTCTTTAAGGTCCTCCCAGGTTATCCCCAAGTGCTCCTTAATACGGGGGGAATTGCTCTCTATGAATACATCCGAGACCTTGATCAGCCTCTTGAAGATGTCTATCCCCTTGGGTGTCCTCAGGTTGACGGTCATGCTCAGCTTGTTTCGGGCGTGGGCATTAAACAGGAGAAAGGTGTTATGTGCGGTATTGGGGTCATGGCCCGGCTTCTTGTGAGCAGCATATCCCACGCGATCCTTAATGAACACCTCGGGCGGCTTCATCCAAAGGCCCCTGGTGTACATGGGGAAATGTTGACAGCTTTCCACCCTGATCACCTCAGCCCCCCAGTCGGCGAGAAACATGGCGGCATAGGGGCCGGCCCAGATCACGGTAAGGTCGGTTACCCTTATCCCTTCCAATGGTAGCTTTGCCATCTCAAACCCCGTTTTTCAAACTAGTTGCCGTGGTAGACGGTATGCTCTATGTCTTTCATCGGTTTCTGCCAGGCGATGCTTTTTCCCTCTAGAGGTCGGTGCTAGATGACCCCCGCCTCCTTGAGCTTTATCAGGTCCTGCCTGCTGTATCCTAGCCTGTCGCAGTAGATCTCCTCATTGTGCTGTCCCAGAAGGGGCGCCGGCCTCCTGATCACCCAGGGCATCTCCTCCGCCTTGATGGGCGCCCCAGGATAGGTGAGCTTCCCCGTCATCGGGTGGTCGATCTCCGCCCAGAACCCCCTCTCCCGAAAGTGGGGGGCATCGAGAAGCTCCTCCATATTGAGGAGCGGTCCGCAGAGGACCCCCGCCTCCTGCCCCAGCTCGATGCACTCCTTCTTGGTGTGCTCAAAACACCAGGGGATAAAGATGGCAAAGAACTCCTCCCTGTGCCCTGGCTTCATTTGGGCAAAAATATTTTTCCATCGAGGGTCGTCTATAACCTCAGGCATCCCCATCATCTTGCCCACCGCGGGCCATGCCGCCCCAATACCCGATAGCTCCCAATAGCCATCGGAGGCCGGCTGAATACCAAAGGGGTAGGCAATCAGCGCCCTGGGGTCCTCTCTGGGGGTGATCTCATTATTGTATGCATACCCGATGAGATCGCTCATCCTGCGGTCGATACTACACATCTGAGCCTCGAACAATGAGACATCGACATGCTGACCGATCCCCTGGGTTTTCGCTGCGTACAACGCCATCATGGTGGCCAAGGCCCCCACATTGCCCGCTGAAAACAGGACTGCCGTTCCCGCCTTTTTCGTCGGTTCCCGCTCAGGGAGACCGCTTGTATTCATCGAGCCCCCCATGCCATAAATAATGAGGTCTGAGGCCTTGAACTCACGGTAGGGGCCTGTCTGGCCAAAGTTGGATATGGAGGTCATCACCAGCTTGGGATTAATCCTCTCCTGGGTCTCGTAGTCGAGACCCAGGCTAGCCATCACCCCAGGGCGAAAACTCTCCACCAGGATGTCCACATCCTTCACCAGCTCCTTGAGTATCGTCTTCCCCCACTCGCCCTTCAGATTTAGGGTGATGCCCCTCTTATTGGTATTGAGATGAAGAAAGAGCCCGCTCTTTTCAGGATGAGGATCATCCTTAAGGAAGGGGCCCATTTTGCGAGCTGGATCTCCCTCACCGGGCCTCTCCACCTTGATCACATCGGCCCCATAGTCGGCGAGGAGCTTGGTGCAGTAGGGGCCAGAGATGTACCAGGTGAGATCCAGCACCTTAACATCGGATAATGCCTGTTCCGCCACATCTACCCCCTTTTTTGCACCTGGGGCGGAAAGATAAAAAATAATACCACTTCTTTCTCTCTTTGTGAAGGTCTCAGGGATTTACAGAGATTCGCCCATTGGCGTCGTGCTTTGGAGAATTAACAATCCTCGTGGCTAAATTTCTCCCTCAGGGCGGCGGCGACATGCTCAGGAACAAAATCCTCGATGGCGCCCCCAAGTTTGCAAATCTCTTTGAGCAGGCTGGAGCTAACAAACTCATACTCCAGATTAGTCATGAAGCAGATCAGTTCCACTTCTGGAGCGAGCTTCCTGTTCATCAGCGCCATCTCGAATTCCTTCTCAAAGTCGGAGTTCACCCTCAGTCCGCGTACTATAACATCGGCTTTTATCTTCTTAGCGAATTCCACAGTGAGCCCGGAGAAAGAATCCACACGAACGTTAGGGATGTGAGATAACGCCTTCCTCATCAACTCCACCCTTTCCTCGGTGTTGAACAGGAGATGCTTTGGCGGGGCATCATAGATAGCCACGATCAGCTCCTCGAAAATGGATGCCGCTCGCTCTGCGACGTCAATATGTCCCTTGGTTACGGGGTCGAAACTTCCAGGATAAACGGCGATAGCCAAGTTAGAACCTCCTATCGATATACTGAGATACAGGTGTCACCATGACGACGCTCCTTGACGAGCTGAGAATCACCATAGGCTGCGCTTAAGGGGAGACGGCAAGAGTGCTCCACGACAATGGTGGAGCCCGCCCCCACCAGGCCGGAACTAGATAGCTGCTCTAAGACCTGGACAACGGAAAGGTCAGCATAAGGTGGAGCCAGGAGTATAATACCATAACTCCTTTTAAGGAAGGAAAGGGCCTTTGCTACGCTGCAACAGTAGACATGGGCTTGTGACGCTAATTCGGTGTTCTTCAAGTTCTCCTTAATGATAGCACAGCACCTAGGATTATGCTCCACAAAATCAGCCCACTGGGCGCCGCGACTCAGCGCCTCAATGCCCAAAGAGCCAGTGCCAGCATAGAGGTCAAGCACCGAAGACCAGTCGGTGGCTAAAGATTCCAATATAGAGAGGATCGCTCCTCGAACTAGGTCAGAGGTAGGTCGAAGGGAAACGCCTTTTGGCGACTTAAGGTATTTCCCCTTTGCCTTTCCTGCGATAACGCGCATTCTAGACTTATGGTCTTCCCTATTATTTCTCAACGAATGCAATTAACATTATAATACAAGAAACCCCGCTTGAGTCAAGGGGGTAGACCAAGCCATCTTGTTAATAACCCCAAAAGCGCTTCACTGTCGCTCCGCCAGGGTAACCCCCACCTCCATCTCAGTGCCCTGCCGAATTATGGTTAAGTTCACCGTCTCATTGGGCTGGAACTTCATTAGCACATTGAGGAAGGGGTTTTCTTCATCTATAGAATAATCACCCATCTTGACGATGATATCCCCCTCCTCAAGGCCTGCCTCGGCAGCAGGGGTGCCTGCGCTTACAAAGAGAAGATAGGCCCCCTCTCTTAGATCCTGATGCCTGATGCCCAGAAAGGGTCGAGAAACCCTCCCCTCCGCGATGAGCTGGGTGACAATATCCCTTACTCTATTGCTCGGAATGGCGAAACCGATGCCTTGCACAAGCTCCCCCGATTCGGTGGTGCGGATAATGAAGGTATTGATTCCAATAACCTCCCCTTGAGAGCTAACTAAGGCTCCGCCGCTGTTGCCGGGATTGATGGCAGCGTCGGTCTGGATCAGATTCTCATAAAAGATGCCATCGACCTTCCATCTGCGGTGAAGACCGCTGATCACGCCAGTGCTCACCGTGTTAGGGAATTCCCCCAGAGGGCTGCCGATTGCCACTACCGTTTGCCCCACAACCAGGTTGTCGGAGTCGGCTAACTGGGCAGTGGAGAGACCCGAGCCCTCGATCTTTATCACCGCTAAGTCGGTGAAGGGGTAGTCCGTCCCGATGAGCGTGGCCGCCCTCTCCTCCCCGTTTGCCAGAATCACCGCAAAGGTGCTATAATTATTTACTACGTGCTCATTGGTAACGATGTAGCCCCGCTCATCGATGATCACCCCCGAGCCCAGTGCTGTTTTCAGTTGTCCGGTGCTGATAATGGTGACTACAGCGGGGCTGACTCGCTGCACTACATTGATGATAGAGAGCTCCTCCTCGGTGACGGTTAACTCGATAGGAGACGGCTGACCCTTTAGTAGGAGATAGGCGGCGGTGCCCCCTGAAAAGGCACCCCCTATCGCCCCAACAAAAAGGGCGAGGATAACAGCCAAAATAAGCCACCTTCTAGGACTTGACTCCATGAGGATAACCCTTTCAGTGGTATTTTAGCATGAGCAAGCCCAGCGGGCAAGTAAGGGCCATCCAAAAAAGGATAGGTCTTTACAAATAGGAGGATAATCTGTATAATATGTGAAAACATAGGGGGATACGACTGAGGGTCGCCGACCTTCAGTCTTTTTTAGTAGCGGTGGAAGGAGGTGCTAGGATGCCTGAGAAGGGGGATTTCCTTACACCTGAGGGTCTAGCAAAGCTTGAGCAGGAACTGGAATACCTGCGCACCGTTCGCCGCCAGGAGGTGGCGGAAAAGATTCAAAGGGCAAAAGAGCTCAGAAGCACGGTGAACACCCCCGAATATGAGGAGGCAAAGAACGAGCAGGGCTTCATTGAGGGGAGGATCCTCGCCATCGAGAGGATCATTAAGGACGCCGTCATCATCCATCCCGAGGCTGCGCTATCGGATCTGGTTCAGCTGGGGTCAAAGGTGAAGGTTCGCCATCAGGACGGAACTGAGGAACACTATACGATCGTGGGCAGCGCCGAGGCAAATCCAGGCGAGGGGAAGATCTCTAACGTGTCGCCTGTAGGGAAGGCGCTCTTAAGCAAGCGAGTGGGCGATGAAGTAGAGGTAGTGGCGCCCGCAGG
>JAUXBC010000007.1 GCA_030619615.1 Dehalococcoidia bacterium | reverse complement strand
GCCTTGAGGGAAAAGAGAACCCTTTCCTCAGCGGGAAGCTCTGAAAGTGCCTCATAGTATCCCATGCCTTTGGCCAATACCAGATCAGCCGACTCAAGCTCCTTCTTGAACTCAGCGGAAGCCAAAGAGAGAACCACCCCTGGGGTGGCGGTGCCCGTTGTTATCACCCTCTCTAGCTCGTCCTCCAACCCGGCTCTCCTTAGATCCTCAAGGGTGATATCATCTCCAGCAGGAGATTCTTTAACCACGTATATCACCTTGGCAAACCTCTCCATCCATTTGACAAGGGGCAAATCAAAAAATATCTCCCCGGCATTGTCGGCTAGATAGAGGACCTTGTTCGCCTGCCTAAGCTTTCCTTCGAACCTAGCTGAGTCGTCTCGGGCAAATTTCACCGCCCCTCTCATGTCTCTCCTAATGGTATCGAAATCTGTGAAGAAATCCATGGTATTCCCTAAAGCGGAGAGCTGAAGAAGGCCTTTGAAATCTTGACCCAGGCTCGTCTCCTGGCACAACTCCCTGGAAATCCTTATCTCCTCGTCTTTCATCCCCCTGTAGGGATCGGGGTTTCTTGTTATTTCCTTGACCGCTCTATGAATCTCCGTGGCAATGGTGATGGGAATCCTGTCGTAAGAGAAATTCTCCTCAACTATCTTCAGCCCTTCCCGTATCGCTTTCGATCTCAGTGATAGGTCGCTTGTTGCCAGCGCTGCCGCCTGGTGCACCAATCGGCGCAGGCACCCATAACAATCAGTGGCGGCTTTCATCGCCTTCCTGCCTATAGCCCTCTATCGTCCTCTGAATCCCTTCCTTTAGGGGGGTCTTCGGGTGCCAGCCCAGCTCTCTTTGAGCCTTGCCCCAGTTGAGGCACATCCTTTGAATCTCACCCGGTCGAAGCGGCACATAGATTGGGGAGCCCTTATAGCCAACGGCCTGAGCCACAAGATCAAATACCTCCCTATCCGAGGTCTCCACTGCCGTTCCAATATTGTAGATAGCGTTCCTTCCCCACTCCATGGCTGAGATGTTGGCCTCCACCACATCGGAAACATAGGTGTAGTCCCGGGTCTTATCCCCTGGGCCAAAGATGGTGGGACGCTCCCCCTGGAGCATCTGGCGGGCAAAGATGGCGATAACCCCGGCCCCTCCATAGGGGTTCTGCCTGGGACCGTAAACATTGGGGTATCTTAATATCACATAGCTGAGCCCGTATTGATGGGCGTAAAGGAAGAGGTAATGTTCTACAGTGTGCTTCGATACCCCATATTGGGAGAGTGGATTTATCGGGTGATCCTCATCTACGGGCAAATATCGTGGCTCGCCATAGACCGCCCCACCGGAGGAGGCGTAGATAAGCTTTCTAACCCCAAAGCCAACCGAGTTGACGATGACATTAAGGCTGCCCAAGATGTTTTCCTGGGCATTAAAGAGGGGCTCTGCCACCGACCTCCTGACATCAATTTGAGCGGCGTGATGGCTTACCACCTCCGGCCTTTCCCGCTCGAAGACCTCCGCTAGCCCCCGGTCGCCGATGTTTAATTCATAGAAGGTGGCGCCAGGGTTAACGTTCTCACGAGAGCCTGCTGATAGATTATCGACCACCACCACCTCATAGCCCCGCTCAATCAAGCAATCCACGAGATGGGACCCGATAAAACCCGCTCCTCCGGTGACCAGAACCTTCACCGCTTCCCTCCCGGGACATTCCTGGGCCAACCAAAAAGGCGGCGCCAAGGCGCCAGATGCTTTAACCCCTCTAGGATGATATCGCCATGCCAGTCGAAGGATAGATCGGGCGACTGGAGCAATGATCGGTGGATGCCCCTGGACTCAATGATATCAAATATCTTATCGATCTGGTGGTTGGTGAGTCTCTCATAAAGCCGGCGAGCGAAATAGCCAGTCCTTAGCTCCCTCCCTATCCTCTGCTTCCATTCCTTTTGATAGCGGGAAAAGAGCCTCTCCGAGAATCGATCGGCGGAGAGCGCACGATGGAGGGTATCGACCGCCACCTCGGCACAGAGAAGACCGTAATATATCCCGCCACCGGTGGTGGGTTTCACCTGCCCTGCGGCATCGCCGACCACAATCACCCTTCTTAGGTAGGTCTTGGGCAGCGGCCTCAGCGGAATCCCTCCATAGCTGATCTTCACCTCGGGAGTGGCTATTTTGCCCTGGCGAAAGAGGGATTCCAGAAGATCCCTTAGATTTGTGCCTGGGTTTCGTCGTGAGAAGAGCCCCACCAGCGCCCTCCCCTCAGTGGTGGGCACAAACCAGGCAAAAAATCCCGGCGCCAGCCCCTGATTGAAATAAACCTCTATCTCCTCGATGTCATCAACGCTCACCTCAGCCTGGGCTCCCATAATAAGGTCCCCCACCTCCCCCAGCCCCAGTCTCTGGGGGAGCTTGGAACCAAACCCGCAGGCGATGACCGCCGTTTTGGCCTCGAAAGTTTCCGCACCCGCCGTTTCAATCCTAACGCGATTATCGAGGACTGCCATATCCTCTACCCTGCTGCCCAGAAGATATTGTGCCCCCTGCCGCTGAGCCTTCTCTGCCAGCCCCCGATCGAAGGCAGCGCGATCCACAATATATCCTTGAACGCTATCCCTCGATACCCTCAGCTCCTTTCCTGATGGGCGGAACAATTTAGCCGAGCTCACCTCTCCTAAAACGGCGCCCTCAAAAAGGGGGAAGCGATCCAGGCATTCCGCTCCAATGATTCCAGTGCATTGAACTGGCTCGCCGATCCTCTCATGCTCCTCGAAAACCATCACCTTATAACCCAGGCCAGCCAGTTTATAGGCCAAATAATTGCCCGCAGCACCAGCACCCGCAATCACTACATCATACAAGCTAGAACCCACCCTCACGATTTCCATATTTTTCGAAGAAAACGAACTCGGCTAGCTCCTTCCTCCACGGGACACCGGGACTATCATCGGGGTAGCCCAGGGGCATCATCTCCACCACCTCCACCCCAGTGGGTACATCGATGATCTCTGCCACCTTGGGGGCATCGAAGAGCCCTACGTGTAGTGTGCCCAGGCCGAGGGCATGGGCCGCCAGGGTCAAATTCTGCATCGCCAGGGCGACGTCGAACATAAACCATTCGCCCTTATCGGTGGCTACCGACCCCCTGGAATAGCCGGACTTCCCCTTCTCGGCGCAGGCCACGATCACGATGGGAGCGCTTTTCATTGCTGGGATACCCCGGTTGGTGGTGGTAAGGGTTTCTCTCAGTCTCTCTTTGGTCTCGGCGTCGCGCACCAGCACGAAATTCCAGCATTGGCTGTTGGCCCATGATGGTGCCCAGCGAGCTGCCTCCAGGACAGCGTTGAGCTTCTCCTCGTTCACCGGGGTGGGCTTATATTTGCGAATGCTCCTGCGCTCCCTTATCGCCTCAAATACATCCATGCCTTGCTTCCTCTCTAGGGTTGGCGATGCCAGTCCTCCTCGGCACACGGGATGGCGAAGGGGCGTCGCTCATCGATTGTCTCCTATTAATAGAGGTCCGTCCACCCTGTGGAGCCTTTTCAGATGCCGGCCAAAGGCCCAGAGCGCCCGATCCACCGCCTTGAGCTCGGAAGCACCTGCCTCTTTCACCAGATCGAAAAAGAAGCTCCTGTAACCGCTATAGGCTGAGCAAAACCTTTCATAACTGCGACAGGGCTCGATAGCTTCTCTGGGGTTACGGTAGAGATAGCCCCTGGTAAGGGCGAGATAAGCCCTCATCACGTGCTGATCGAAGATGGGATAGCCCAGAGGCCGTGCCATATGAAACAGGAAAACCTGCCATACTATGCCCGGTGTGATCGTGGCAACCTTTTGCCAGAATTTCCGCTCGCCGGGCTCGTCTACATGCTCAAGCCTCCTAAAGGCATTGATCTCGCCTAGAATCGCCTGCGTCGGCTCGATCAGGGGCGAACCGTAGCGCTCGTTCTTCCACCTCCAGAGAAGGCTGATGTTCTCCTTGCTCAGCTCGCCTCCCATGCTTAGGTTGGCCTGATAAACCTCATCCGAAATCCTGCTCTGGTAGAAATTCTCCCAAAATTCCACGAACTCCCTGGCGCTGCATCTAGCATAGAGTTTGTAATAGGTCATCGCAATATGTTACCACAGCCCCCAGGTAAGGGCAATCTAGGCTCCGATATGCTCATACGCCGTTTGGCAGAGCACAATTCTCAACCCAACCTCTTTCAGTGTTATGTTGAATTAGAGAGGAAAACGTGTTAAAATGCCTATGTTTTCCTTATCTTACGACGGCGAATAATCTCTGGTCAATGAGGGATGCCCATGAAGACCTTATGGACACCTTGGCGCATGGGTTACATTTTAGGGGAAAAGCCTCAGGGGTGCCTGCTTTGTATCAAGCAGCAGGACCCTGTGGAGAAGGATGGAGAGAACTACATCCTTTACCGGGGTGCTAACTGCTATATTATGCTTAACCTCTTCCCCTATACCAACGGTCACCTGATGATCGCACCCTACCACCATGTGGCCAGCCTGGAGCAATTGGATGACAAGTCGCTTTGCGAAATGATGGCCCTAACTCGGGTGAGCGTGGCAGCACTAAGTAAGGCTCTATCGCCAGCGGGCTTCAATATTGGCATGAACCTGGGAAAGGTCTCCGGGGCGGGCATCGCCGATCACCTTCATATGCATGTGGTACCTCGCTGGCAAGGGGATGTAAATTTCATGTCCGTTTTTGCCGGGACGAGACTGATCCCTGAAGCCCTTGATGTCACCTATGATAAATTACTTCCCATCCTGACCAAAGAAGTAAGCTATACGAGGTAAGGTATGATGGAGCCATTTGGGGAGGAGAAACGAGCAAAGGTTTTGGCGGTTGACGACTCCAAGGAAAACCTTGAATTGATCCAGGCGCTGTTGACTATGGCCGGATACGAGGTGATCACCGCCTCCAATGGTGAGGAGGCCTTGATTAAGGTTGAGGAGGAGTCTCCGGACATAGTCCTTCTCGATGCCATGATGCCCAAGATGAACGGATTCGAGGTGTGCTCCCTGTTAAAGAGAAAGGAGGAGACGAGGCTGATCCCTGTGATCCTTGTCACCCCTGTCAATGAATCGGAATGTAAGGTGAGGGGCTTTGAGGCTGGCGTCGACGATTTCCTTCATCGACCGATAAATTGCGTGGAGTTCCTCGCCAGGGTAAGGTCCTTGGTGCGGGTAAAACGTCTAAATGACGAGCTGGTCAATGTGGAGAATACCATGCTCGCCCTGGCCACCGCCATCGAAGCAAAGGACCCCTATACTGAAGGTCACATTGAGCGAGTAGCAAGTTACGCTTTACGCCTGGGAAAGGAGATGGGGCTCGCTCTATGGGAGCTGGAAGTTCTGCGGAAGGCGGCGATTCTTCACGATGTGGGCAAGATCGGGGTCAGTGAGATGGTTCTCCTCAAGCCAGGCCCCCTCACCAAAGAGGAATTCGACCACGTGAAGACCCACACCGTTGTAGGAGAAAAGATCTGTAGGCCTCTGCAGCAGGACAGGCTGATTGTTGAGGTCATTCGCCACCACCACGAGCGATACGACGGGAAGGGCTATCCTGATGGGCTGGCAGGGGAGGACATTCCCATAGCAGCCCGCATCATGGCAGTAGTGGATGCCTATGATGCCCTCACCAGCGATCGCCCCTACCGTGGTCATCTATCTCAAGAGGAGGCTCTTCAGATATTGAGGGAGGAGGCGGGGAAGCAGTTCGACCCCAGATTGGCAGTAGCTCTGGTAAGCATGGTGGAAACAGGGCGGCTGAGTCAAATGCTTTGAAATGCAGCCTCTTCTATGTTAAAATGGCGTAGAAACGGTGGGCGTAGCCGAGAGGTTAAGGCGCCAGGTTGTGGCCCTGGAGATCGAGGGTTCGAATCCCTCCGCTCACCCTTTTTCAAACTTTGGGCTGTGGCCAGTGAAATGCCAGCGGGTTTGTTAGCTTATTTTAAGTCTTTCCAATCAAAGCCGCTGCTCGATAGCCATTCCTACTTTAGCCTAATTTCCTTGCCCTAGTTTGAAAAGAGCGCCCGTAGCTCAGCGGACAAGAGCATCGGTCTTCGGAACCGAGGGTCGGGGGTTCGAATCCCTTCGGGCGCGTATCTAACCTCGGTCATCTTGCCACCATTTTGCCGACATCTTCCTGCTTGCGAGTCGCCGGTTCCAGCATGTCGTCAAAGCACTTCACTGCTGCCTGCTGAAGTCCAGGCACGACGTGTGAATAAGTGTCGAGCGTAATGCCGATATTTGTGTGCCCTAGCCGCTCTACACAAATCTGGAAGGGCCCTTCTTTCTTAGAGCGCACCGCAGGGTCGGACCAATAAGCCCCCTGATATTAGGCCCCAGTAATATAGAATTGCAGACTACAACCCTACCATATTTCTTGTTGGAGTCTCAATTTCAGCCACGTGCTCATCCGCTCGTCCAACTTACCGACTTGTCTCTCTATCCAATTAATGTCCCCACTCAGAAGTGCTGCCTTCTCCTCCCCAGTCAGGTCGTAATCTTTGAGTGCCTTAGAACCTTCATACGTCAATTGTGCTATGAAGTCATAATCATCAGCCGCCCTATCCAGTACTGCTAACAGTGCCTCTTTACTCATGCTTATCCCCTCTCCTTCGCTAGGATTCTCTAATCCTTGAGTTGGCTTTGAGAGGCACAGTCCGTTCGAACACTCCCTTTGATGATCTTTCGCGGCCGCCATATATTAAGGGAATCTCCCGCTTCGGCGAATGAAATAAAGCTTGGTTTGACTTGTTTAGCAGGATATTAAGCAGGCCGCACTCCTCTTCTTTCCTTTGTCTTTTTGTCTCCCCCTAGCTACACTTATTTATTTGTACGGAACATATCTTAAATTCAGGGATTTTAGCAACGGGATCCAAGGTGTCAACCGTCAAAAGATTTGCGGCTGCTTCTCTAAAATGGAAGGTCATAAAGACCACGCCCTGGGGCGACCTGTCTGTTACCATGGCCTTCGCAATGACTTTTCCTCGTCTGGAAACTACTTGAACCAAGTCTCCGTCCGAGCACCTCAGCACTTCTGCATCCTGAGGATTGATTTCCACTTTTGCTTCAGGGTAGATCCCGGTAAGGCCGGTCGAACGCCTGCTGATAGTTCCACCATGCCAGTGGAATAGCACTCTTCCCGTGGATAAAATGAAAGGATACTCATCATCAGGTAATTCGGAGGGCTCTTGGTAGCCAATGGGGTGGAATTTGCCCAACCCCCTAGGGAACTGGTCCTTGTGCAAATATCTTGTTCCAAGGTCTTGCCTATCGCGGCAAGGCCATTGTAGCCCCCTTCCATTAAGTCTATCGTAGTGCACGCCCCCATAAATGGGGGTGAGAGAGGCAATTTCATCCATTATTACTTCGGGTCCCTCATATCTCATGGGGTGCCCCAATTTGCTAGCTAGCTCAGATATTATTAACCAATCAGCCCTGCTCTCCCCTATGGGCTCAATGGCCTTGCGTACGCGTTGTATCCGCCTTTCAGTATTGGTAAAGGTGCCATCTTTCTCGGCAAAGCTGACCCCAGGTAGTACGACATCGGCAAGTTTTGCTGTCTCACTGAGGAAGATATCCTGAACCACTAGGAAATCCAGGTTTTTCAAACCCTTGACCACCCGAGCACTGTTGGGATGGGACAGGACAGGGTCTTCACCCATGATATACATCCCTTTGATCTCCCCGGCCTCGGCCTCGTGCATCATCTCCATAAGGGTCAATCCTGGCTGGTCGGGAAGTGGCGTCTGCCAAGCCTCCTCAAATCTACCACGAACATCTTTATCTACCACCAACTGATAGCCGGGAAGGAAATTGGGCAGTGCTCCCATATCGCAAGCGCCTTGGACATTGTTTTGCCCCCTTAATGGATTCACTCCACTGCTTTCCTTTCCCAAGTTGCCTGTCAGCAGGGCCAGATTAGCCAAGGCTAAAACATTGTCGGTGCCGGCAACATGCTGAGTAATGCCCATGGCGTAGAGGATGGAAGCTCTTGGAGACCGAGCATAGGTGCGTGCTGCCTTGCACAAGTCATCGGCCGGGACACCAGTTATTTGCGCCACATAGGAAGGATGGTAATCCTTGATACCCTCCTTCAGTTGCTCAAAACCTTCTGTCCGGCGCTGCACAAACTCGGCGTCATATAAATTCTCCGAAATGATCACATTGACCATGCCATTAATTAAGGCGACATCTGTGCCAGGCTTTTGCCTCAGCCAAAGATCAGCAAATTCGACCATCTCTATTTTGCGGGGGTCGGCGACTATTAACTTAGCCCCACCGCGCCTAACTGCTTCCTTTACTTCCAGGGCAATTACTGGGTGATTCTCAGAGGTGTTGGAGCCGATGATAAAAATGCAATCTGCATACCTTATCTCACCTATAGAGTTGGTCATTGCTGCGCTGCCGAAGGCCATCCCCAGACCAGTAACGGTAGAAGCGTGACAAAGCCTTGCACAGTGATCGACATTGTTGGTACCCAAAACCGCTCGGGCAAACTTCTGCAACAAGTAATTCTCCTCATTGGTACACTTGGCGGAGGTTGTGACAGCGAGGCTATCCGGGCCTGATTCCTCTTTGATCTGTCTCAGCCTACTTGCCACTACATCCAAAGCTTCCTCCCAACTGGCCTCTCTGAATCTGCCGTCTTTCCCTCCCTCCCTGATGAGAGGCGTGGTTAGCCTGTCTGGGCTGTTTACATAGTCGAAGCCGAACTTTCCCTTGACGCAAAGCCTGCCCTCGTTTACAACACCTGTCGCTGGCGAGGTAACCTTAATGATGCGATCGTCCTTAACACTAAGTTCGATATTGCAGCCCACACCACAGTAGGGGCAAACAGTGGCGACCTTCCTCAGCTCCCATTCCCGCCCCTTAAATCTGCGCAGCTTCTCAGTGAGAGCGCCTACCGGACATACGGCAACACACTGACCGCAAAAAATGCATGTGCTCTCCTGCAGAGGCCTATCGAAGGGAGCAGCTACTCTGGTGTTAAACCCACGGTGAGTGAGATCGATGGCCTCGACGAATTGGACTTCATTGCAGGCAGTAACACATCTCCCGCATAGGATACACTTGTTATAGTCCCTCACGAAGAACGGATTGGTCTCGTCTATGGGATAGGCATGTTTCTCTCCTTGAAATCTGGTAGTGGAGACACCCAGCTCATAGGCGTATCTCTCGAGGTCGCAGGCACCACTCTTTTCACAGGTCATGCAATCAAAGGGGTGGTCAGAGAGGAGAAGTTCCAGCGCCAGCCTCCTTGCCTTGGCAACTCTCTCCGTGTTAGTTCTGACCACCATGTCGGTGACCACCGGGTAGGAGCAGGATGCTACCAGATTCCTTGCCCCCTCGACTTCGACGACGCATAGACGGCAGGCACTACTGGGCGGGAGGCTTTCTAAATAGCATAAATGGGGAATCTCAATTCCGGCGCCTTTTGCAGCTTGTAAAATGGTGGCCCCTGCATCGACTTCGAGCCTGTTGCCATCTATAGTTAGAGAGACTCTGGCCATTGTTCAACCTCCATCATTTCCGGAGATCGCATCTCAAACATCGCTTAGCTTCTTTAACAGCCATCTCCTCTGAGAAACCCAAGTTAACCTGTCTAAAGTCACATAGTCGTTCCTTGATAGACAGCTGAGGTATCTCAAGGCGTCGCTCCGTCGTCGCCTCTGTTTCCTCTTCCCAGGCCTCTTCAGCCCGTTTGCGTGGCTCTCGGAAACGCTTTTCTCTCATATCTTGTCCTCTGAGATACCTGTCTATGGATATCGCTGCTTTCTCACCTGCTGCCATAGCCTCGATTACTGTGGCTGGCCCGGTAACTGCATCACCACCAGCAAAGACGCCGGGGCGATTGGTGGCTAGGGTAACGGGGTCAACCACAAAGGTGCCCCCGGTGGTAGTATCAAGCCCATCATCGCCTCCCAAGAAGGACAAATCAGGGGACTGACCAATTGCGGGTACCACAGTATCTACATCCATCGAAAACTCGGAGCCCTTTATGGGAACAGGGCGTCTTCGCCCACTGGCATCGAATTCTCCTAGCTCCATGCGGATGCATTCCATGCTCATTACTTTCCCGTCACGGCCCAATATTCTGGAAGGAGCAGCCAGATAGAGGAACTCGATCCCCTCACGCTCCGCCTCCTCGATCTCCTCCTCGTTGGCTGGCATCTCCTCCCTCGACCTCCGATAAACAATGGAGACTCTTTTGGCACCCAGGCGCAAGGCTGACCTAGCAGCATCTAGTGCTACATTGCCACCGCCGATGACCGCCACCTTGTCTCCAAGGCTAACTCCCTTTCCCAGATTAAGGTCCCTTAAGAAGGAAACACCATCAAAGACCCCCTCTAAATCCTCACCAGCGATAGCCAATTTTTGCCCCTTGTGCGCCCCCACGGCAATAAAGACAGCTTTAAACCCCTGTTCGAGGAGGCCGCCACTAGATAGATCCGGGCCGACGGGCGTATTGGTCTTGATCTCCACTCCCAGACCGGTGATAAACTCGATGTCCGCTTGCAGTACTTCCCTAGGTAGCCGATATTCTGGAATACCGACAGCCAACATACCACCCACCACCGGGAGTGCTTCGAAAATGGTTGCCTGATATCCGCGTCTCGCTAGATGAAAAGCTGCATTCAGCCCAGCAGGGCCTGAGCCCACGATGGCCACCTTCTCATTTCGAGGCTTGGCCAGCGAGACCTTGGTTTCGATGCCAGCCTTCGCCCCGTAGTCGGCGGCAAATCGTTTCAGAGTTGCGATAGCAATCGGCTCATCTAGATCGCCCCGCCTACACTTATCTTCGCAGGGATGGTGGCATACACGACCGCAGATCCCCGCTAATGGATTCCTCTCTCTAACCAGGTTGAGGGCCTCACCAAATCTCCCCTCACTAATTAAAGCAATATATCCCACTGCGTCTACATTGAGGGGGCAACTATGTTCACACGGGGCATAAACCAGGGCTTCACAGACAGCCGCTGGACATCGCTTCTCCCTGATGTGGGCTTCATATTCATCCCGGAAGTAGTTGATGGTAGAAAGCACTGGATTGGGACAGGTCTGCCCCAGTCCGCATAAAGATGCGTCTTTGATTCCCTCACCCAACTCAACAAGCAGCTCTATATCGCCTTCAGCCCCCTTCCCCTCCGTGATTCGCGTCAATATCTCTAGCATCCTCTTGGTGCCCAAGCGACAGAGGACACACTTGCCACAGGACTCAGTCTGGGTGAAGGCCAGGAAGTATCGGGCTATATCCACCATGCAGGTGGTT
Organism: Dehalococcoidia bacterium; assembly: GCA_030619615.1. Lineage (GTDB taxonomy): Bacteria > Chloroflexota > Dehalococcoidia > E44-bin15 > E44-bin15 > E44-bin26. The sequence continues at coordinate 8,595 of JAUXBC010000007.1, read as the reverse complement.
TCGTCCATTATTACCATGCCCCCTGACCCCATGATTGAGCCTACCGCTGCCAATGATTCATAGTCAATGGGTAAGCCTAGCTGCGTCGATGGGATACAACCTCCCGAAGGACCACCCGTCTGGACAGCCTTAAATCTTCTTCCCTTCGGTATGCCACCCCCGATGCCATAAATAACCTCTCCCAATGTGGTACCCATGGGTACCTCTACTAAGCCAGTGTTATTGACCTTGCCGGTCAATGAAAATATCTTTGTTCCTTTGCTTGTTTCAGTTCCCAGCCTGGAATACCAGTCGGCTCCGTTAATGATGATAAAGGGGACATTGGCATAGGTCTCCACATTGTTAATATTGGTGGGTTTGCCCCATAGGCCTGATTGGGCCGGGAATGGTGGGCGAGGACGAGGCATGCCTCTTCGACCTTCGATGGAGGCTAGGAGAGCCGTCTCTTCACCACACACGAAAGCTCCGGCACCCTCTTTGATCCTGATTTCAAAGCTAAAACCCGACCCTAGAATATTTTCGCCAAGGAGCCCTAGCTCCTCTGCCTGTGAAATGGCGGTCCTCAAATGTTTAACTGCCAAAGGATACTCAGCCCGGACGTAGACATATCCGACTTTTGCTCCAATGGCGTAGGCAGCGATGAACATTCCTTCTAAGACGAGGTGGGGATTCCCCTCGAGGACACTTCGATCCATAAAGGCGCCAGGGTCACCCTCATCGCCGTTGCAGACAATATATCTGGTATCGCCGATTGCAGCCCTTACAAGCCTCCATTTTCTACCGGTGGGGAACCCAGCGCCACCACGTCCTCGTAATCCAGATTCTTCAACAGCTTCAATAATCTGCTGCGGAGTCATGGACGTAAGGGCCTTGCTTAAAGCTGCATAGCCGTCATGGGCAATGTAGTCGGAGATATCAGTGGGGTCTATTCTGCCATTATCGCGGAAGACGATACGCCTCTGTTTCGCATAGAACGGCACCTCATAATCAAAAACAATCTTCTTGCCCGATGCCGGATCCGTGTAAAGCAGGCGTTCTACAATCTCTTCCCCTATGATAGTCTTGGAAACAATTTCAGGTACATCGTCTTTGGTTACCTGAGGATAAAAGATTTCCTTAGGGAGAATGACCACCAACGGTCCCCTCTCACAGAAACCATGACAGCCGGTTTTCTTAACCTCCACCTTGTTTTCTAGGCCTCTCCTTTCGATCTCCTCTGCAAAAGCAGCTCTAACTCCGTCACCACCCCAGGCAGTGCAACCTGTGCCACCACACACTGTCACACAGGTGTTGTTGGGGTCCCTCTTTTTAAGTATGGACTCCCGAAGAGAATCCAATTCTTGGGGCGTCCCTATTTTGCTCATGCAAAGTTTCTCCTCGACCAATCATAGCGCTGTCAGGACAGTCTCAACTCCGGCGGCCGTCATTTTGCCAAAGTACCTACCGTTCATTACCACAACCGGGCCCATAGCACACGCCCCCAAGCAGGCGACAGTCTCCAGCGTGAATTCATAATCGGCCGTTGTTTCGCCCTCGGTAATTCCCAAGAAATGCTCTACTGTCCTCAAAACTGACTTCGCTCCCCGAACATGGCACGCAGTTCCTCGGCAAACTCGGACCGTATTTCTGCCCCGTGGGGTCAAATAGAACTGGGCGTAAAAGGTTACCACCCCGTAGATTCGACTCAGGGGGATTTTCGTCTCCCTGCGTATATGGGTCAGCACCTCTCCAGGCAGGTATCCGTAGGCTTCCTGGGCTTCCTGCAGTATCGCAATGAGGTTGCCACTTTGCGATTCGTATTTCTCTAATATCTGAGCCAGGATTGACAAATCTACATTCTCTGCCACGGAACCCCCCTTAAATAAGACTGGCCGCCTTGGCACAGTCACTATCCGTTGAGGCTATGGCGCCAAGTGACCTGACCAACTGCCGCAGGGAAGTATAACATGGAGCTCCTTCCAGTGCAATTGAGCTGATTCCTTCCAATTCCTTAGTTACGTTGTGCCGTCCTAAACTCGTTCCTCACTCATTCCACCTGTCTTGAACACGGCCCTCGCCGGTATCTTCCACAAGGCCTCGACGCTTAGGTCCTGATGTGAGCACAATGCCGCCGTTTTCGAGAGATATTCGCGCTCTCCGCAATAGTCAGGTAAAGCTCGCCTCGGGCCTACAAACTTGCAGCCTATGCCGATCTCGAATCCCGTCCATCCCTCAATCTGTCTCTTTCGTAGTTTGGTCAAAAGGCGAAATCACCTGGGCCACCAGCCCCACGAGGTCTCCTTGTTGCACTTTCCGCCCTTTTGTTCAACCAGAGGCGGCGATATTATCGCTGGTCATGCAACTGTAGCAGCGGATGATTTGAAAGCCATGCTTGCAAAGCATCCAGGCCTGCTTCGGGACCTAGACGATCCAAGATTTTCTGCCAAGTTACCAGCAGCGTGTTCGACGAGTCGGACAATAGCGACTGAAAAGAACGAAACTCCTCTGGATGGCTCTTGCCATCCAAGTTTGTGTTCACGGCGTTCACGATAACTAGGAGCGAGAAGTCGGTTTTCCACCTTGAAGACAAGGCAGCACCTAAAAGGTAGTTGCGGAAAAGTTGGTAGAAACGGTTTCCATCCTCGTCGTAGTTGAAGGAATCGGAGAACAGATTGACGTCTAGTTCCTTCATAAAGTCTCTGTATTGACGGCGCATGCCTGGCTTACTTCTGCACCAGGCCCTAACCATTTCACCAGGCTTGCCAAGCTTGCACTCCACCATGATCAGATGTCGCCGTTCTCGGAGTATGATATCCGTTTCTGTCTGCTGCCTTACGCCATCCTTCCCCCAGGGCTCCATCTCGTTGAGACACTCCTGAATATCAGGGGCAATCTGCTTTTCGCAAAATCTATGCATCGTCTGGCTATGTAAAAGCACTCTTGAAATTGGTTATCCAACCCCACTAGATAAGCTAACCCTTTTGCGCTCTCTTCCTTGTTTCAATCACTTCAAGGAAGCCGTCTATCCTCGATTTTATCCCGGCGTCATCGTAATCACGAGGGTCTGTTTGATCTATATCCAGTTCCAAAACTGGGTATCCATATTCGCGGGCTAGATCCCGCGAGGATGAGTTCCAGCAGGGGTAGACTTTACAGGAGATGGGCGTCCATAAGAGCAAGCCATCAGCATCAAAGCGCTTTAATAGCCTGAGATGGGAGTCAGCACGTTCCCGTGTAGAGGGGAGGGTATACCATCTCATAATTTTGTCGGCAAGGGTTTCTATTGGCTTGAGGGAAAGGTCAAGCCGTTGCTGCCACATCATAGTGTATGTCTCAGCTACGCTGATGGCACCTTTCTCCCTGAGATAGTTATAAAGTCCCCCCATGTTGTACCACGGTGGTATAGCATCGGTAACCAACCTGTACTTCTCCTCTGGAATACCTCCCTCCTTGTTCTCCACCTTCTCCTTGACCTCTTTCAGAACGCCTTCATAGATTTCGACGCCGAGCTCGGTCCCGGACAACAGAAGCTGTGGGGTAATCAACGCCATCATGTCGTTTCCACCTATAGGACAGGGGTAAGCCCGGCGCAACTCCCAGATCTGTTCAAAGATTTCGGCCTGCTTGTCGGAAAGCTGGAGCACCTCCCTGAATTTCCCCTCATCATATTTCGTTTTGGTATGCTTCTCCAGAAAGGCAACCAGATCCTTCGCCTGAGCCACGGTATAATCCATATAATGGGATTCGACCTTATGCTTATACTCCCCACCACAATGGCTGTGCTCCGCCCAGCTATTCTTTTCATCCTCATGGATATCCATCCTCGGGTGAATAGCAGGGTTATCGAAGACAAAGGTGGGAACCCCGTAATGCCTGCCTAATATCCTGAACGATTCGCCATGCATGAAGCAAGGCTGTAACCCTCCAAGAACAATATCTGGCGCTGGGGCACCCACTACATTAGCGAACTCAGGGTCGCCTATACCTTCAAGCATATACCCAATGATATTCCTGTAGTACGAGCAGGTAGAACTATGGCTATAACCCATCCCCTCAGCCAGCTCAATCGGTCGGCTGCTCAACTGTCGGGTCCCCATAAAGGCGCCAAAGTTATCAACCATATGGATAATCATGGGAAACACATGTGTTATCTCATAGACGGTATAACCGCCAGCCCAGGCGATGACCTTCTCCCCAGTCTTCTTAGCCTCAAAGCTATCGAAAAAATAGGTCTTTAGCCACTTAGAGACTGGCCTGGTGGATTGGACACCCTTTATCGCTCTCTCAGTCTTCCTCTCTTCAGTTGCCATCCTACTCTCCCTTCTCTTCTTTTAGCATTTCGAGAAATGCCTCCACCCTCGTTTTCACGGCAGCTGGGGCGACCTCCTGCTCCATCTCAATGAGCAGAGTCGGTATCTCCTTCTCCTTCAATGCATTGCTAACGTAAGGATAATCCATAAAATGAGATCCACAGTACATTTGATTTACGAAGCAAACAGCGTCAGCATTATACCTCCTCATCAACTCAGTAATGAAGGCAACCCTTATTTCGGAACTCTCCGGGTTCTGCATTGAAGGGCACATGATTTTCTGGTCTACTGAATAACAGGTAGCAATGGCTTCGTAGGGATCCAGGGAGGTATATATCGGCTCCCAGAAATACCTGCTTCCAATGCAAAGGTCGTCGGAAACAACCATTCCTCCACAATCCTCCACCAGCTTGAAAAAATCGAGGTTAGGCATAAGGCTACCGGAGAGGTGCAGCCTTGGACCATTAAAAGGGGGGTTATTCCGGTTTTTTGCCTCCTCTACAAGGCTGGATAGGAGCCTATTATTTTTCTCTGGTGGCATCTGGGTGCTCGAAAGAGCTGCTTCTGCCACTTCAAGCCCAGAAAGAACCCCTTTACCTCTCAAATCGTATATCTCCTTGAGCAGTGCCCTGTTCTTGTTATAAAGTTCTATCGCTTCTGCGAGCGATTGGTTAGTAATTTCATTGCCCGAAAGTTCCTCTAGTGATCTCTTAAAATAATCCAGCTCCACCATATAGAATTGCAGTGCCCCTGTTGCTCTGGTGTAGAGGATGGGAATAAAAAAGTAAATATATGGGAACTTGGTGAGATATTTCTGCCAGAAACCGAACCCATAGCGTTGTGTGTCACACATGTCTATCATGCAAAGCCCATCCAGTGCATCAAGGTCTCCTCTTAGAGCCATCTCGAAGGTGCTCCTGGAATAGTAGCAACAATAGCGAAAGCGATCCGCTGCCTTTTGGAGAGGCTCGGTGTTCCCCAAAAGCCTGATCGGTAGAAGGCCAGCAGCGTAAATCATTTCTCGAGGGATGTTGTGGCAAAACACGCCGATCGCTTTCTTGCCCTGCTTCTTCCAATCCAACAAGCTTTGGTTTTGTGATGGGACTAAGCTATAAGCTTTTTTAACCTTGGTCGTCATTTTTACCCCCTTGCCTCTCTTAAAAGCATTTAACCGTGAAACTACCTTTTTCTACTCTGCCATTGAGCCGGTGATAACCTCGGTTGGAAGCGTCTCTTTCAGAATCTTGAGGGCTCCCTCGACTATCTCATCAACAACTTGCTTGGCACTCTTTAATTCCGTGATCATACCACATATTTGGCCTGCATAGCCGCTCAAATAGTCCGTAAGCCCGACTTTTCTGAGACCCTCCTGGATATCAGCAATAAGCAGACCTTGTAGTGGGTAAGGGAGCGGTGATATACCTGCCTTATCCCCTAACTCCATGAGCTTATTGTTGATTAACCGCGCAGCCTGCCTTATGCAATTAACGTAGGTCTCTCTGGCACCCGTGCGATAGTAGATTGCCCAGTCGAATCCACTTATTATCTGAGCGACTTGGGGTGCTAGTTCCCTTGCCCGTTCCTCGGTCATGATCATATCGTACGCGGCAATCTCTTTCTCTGACGGTATGAGTCCATATTGGCTGCTCAATATGAACATTGGCTGACCGCAGCGCCGATAATACACCGCCTTGATGCGCGAGGAGGTAAACAACCTCCACGCGGGTAAAGGCCCGTGCTTCTTTCCTTTACCTCAGGCAGTCGCTATAGCTACCTTCTTCTCCACAACATTCATGGTCTTGCCTTTACTTCCATCTAACGCTCCAAAATCATCTTAGGCACCGGCAACCCCGAAGACTAGCGGAATCGCTGAAGGAGTGCAGCGAACTGGGCCTCAGTGAGCTTCCTTAACCCGCCTGGAATTCTAAAATAGTATCGGTCACCGTACCCAAGCACTCTGCGGATGTCGGCGAGGGAACAAAACCCCGGTCGTTCTAATCTAGTCTCTGCATGGAATCTCCAGCAGAGCTCTCTGCCATCTTCGTAAGTTTCTGGCTGCGCGTCGAAATCCTCCTCAATACTGCCAGTTGCCCGCACCAGAGCAACAAGTCCTTGCCGCCCCGATCTCTTGATGCCAACAAAGTTCCGATCTGTTCTCCGTCTTGGGGCCGTGCGGGTCTCGTAAATGAAGACAGGGTCGCCTGGCCTAAGGTCTCTGGCAAGGTTTTGATAGCCTTCAGCCAGAAATACCCACTACCTCCACCCAGTATCTTCCTCCTCGTCCTCGTATGGAGGCCAGTGAACAGTTATCCAGTGGTTCACTTCTCACCCCCGTCTATATTGTTTCTTAAGTAAGGGTGCTTGGCCAACTTAACAATCTCCTCCCCAGGGAGGCTCGATTCAACAGCTACCTTCCTCTCCGCGGTATTTACGGCTTCCCCTCACAATTTGAACTTTTGCGGCCACAAGTGTATCACATCAAGCACTGCCTCAGGCAAGTGTTAGCCTGGGTTTGCTGCACAGAACGCTAAAATGTTCAATGTCGGGGAGTCCTAGCTCCAGATTGACACCCAGCCAAGCCCATTATATGCTACTCGTGCAGGGGATTCCATTGCGAGCCCGTTGCAACGTAATTTGGCATTGAGCCCACCCTGACCGATGCCAGGGATATCGAGGAGGCAGTTTCCCTTTTCCTAGAAGGCAAGCCGGGGGGAACTGCTTCATTAATAAACGCCGCCGGACGGCGGGGATTGAAGGCCATGGAAAGGGTTGTGCGCCGAGTAGCCATTTATTCCATCGGGGTCAACATGCTTGACGGTATCTGCTGCTCCCACATGTATGCTACAGGAGCGTTGTCGAGGAATTCCTTTTGTCTCCAGGTAGTTGTAAAATTTTTAAATAATGCCTAAAAAGATTGCGTGGCTCGGAGACTACGGTGTTCCGGTGCTGTGGGGCTCTATGATACCGAAGCCGACAGAAGATACCAGCGGGCTCGTCATCCCTCTTGCCCGCTGCCAGGGGGTTGCCCTTGACAGGACTTCTTCTCTTGCAGTATTGTTTGGTCGGCTGAAAGTAAAGTGGAAGGGGGGCATATGGAGGCTAAGGCTAAGTACAATGAAAGACCGTGGCTAAAATTCTATCCTGAAGGGGTTCCTGCAAACATTGAAATTCCGGAGAGGTCTTTGCCCGAAGTCTTTGATGAGGTAACCAGTAAATATTCAAATAAGACCGCGGTAATATTCTATGGTAATAGGATAAGCTTTAAAGAGTTAAGGGAGGACGTCGATAGATTCGCAACAGCCCTTTATGACTTAGGGATTGAGAAGGGAGATAAAGTTGCCCTCTACCTGCTAAACAGTCCTCAATTCATCATTGCCTATTTTGGCGCGCTTAAAGCGGGAGCGACGCTAACGCCGATCAGCCCTGTCTATACTAGCGTTGAGGTAAAGCATCAGCTTGAAGATAGTGAAGCCAAGTCCATTGTGTGCCAAGATTTCCTTTATGATAACGTTGAAAGGACAGGAGTGGAACTCAAGAATGTCATTCTGACCAGTATCGGGGAGTATTTGCCTGTCTCAAAGAAACTCGCAGGAAAAAGTGTCCTGGGAAGGGTATATAGAAGGATGGAAGTCCCCAGCCCCCGAATTCTTGAGAGGCCTGGCTTCCACCAGTTCCAAGAGCTAATAAAAAAATACCCGCCAAATCCCCCCAAAATCGAAATCAATGCCAAAGAAGACATAGCTGTACTCCCTTACACCGGAGGAACCACAGGCTTGCCCAAAGGTGCAGTGCTAACCCACTATAATTTACTCGCCTGTCAGATGCAGACCCACGCCTTTTGGCCCATATTTGAGGAAGGTAAAGAGGTTGTTCCGGCATTTCTGCCGTTCTACCACATTTATGGCCAAGTGGTGGTTATGCTCAATGGGTTGATTCAGGGATCAACCCTGGTTCTGTTTACCACGCCTGACCTTGATGATATTTTATCCGCCATCGAAAGCTACAGAGTAACGGCGTTCTTCAGCGTGCCAACCATGTACGAATATCTCAAGGACTACGATAAGACCGGAAGGGTGAATTGGAAGCGGCTCAAGATGATCACCTGTGGCGCAGATACACTTCATGAGTCAACCGTCAACGATTGGGAGAGAAGGACAGGGTCCAAGATCCTCGAAGGTTACGGCTTGACCGAGTGCAGCTCTGTATCTCACGCCAACCCATTGGGAAGGCCAAAGGTCGGTTCATTTGGTGTTCCGCTACCCGGTATCATGGCGGCGATAGTTCATCCTGAAACCAGTGAGTTTCT
>JAUXBC010000017.1 GCA_030619615.1 Dehalococcoidia bacterium | reverse complement strand
CCTCCTCTACCTTGGCCTCCTCCTCTACCTTGGCCTCCTCCTCTACCTTGGCCTCCTCCTCTACCTTGGCCTCCTCCTCTACCTTGGCCTCCTCCTCTACCTTAGCCTCCTCCTCTACCTTAGCCTCCTCCTCTACCTTAGCCTCCTCCTCTACCTTGGCCTCCTCCTCTACCTTGGCCTCCTCCTCTACCTTGGCCTCCTCCTCTACCTTAGCCTCCTCATGAGGAGCTTCAACGGGCATCATTTTAGGCTCGGGGAGGATATCGCCCTTATAGATCCAAACCTTGACCCCGGTGAGACCCAGGGCGGTGTGCGCCTCCGACAGAGCATAATCTATATCCGCGCGCAGGGTATGAAGGGGTACCCTCCCCTGATGCAGGGTCTCCCTCCTGGAATACTCGGAGCCAGTAAGCCTTCCCGAGCAGGTGACCTTTATCCCCTGGGCACCACTTTCCATCGCCCGCGAGATCGACTGCTTCATGGCGCGCCGGTGAGAGATGCGCCGCTCGATCTGCGCGGCGATGTTCCTCGCCACCAGAAAGGCATCGAGCTCAGGCTGCCTGATCTCTTGAATGTTCAGCCGAACCCTCTTTCCGGTGACCTGCTCCAAAAGAAGCCTCACCTCATCGACCCGCTGCCCCCCTCTGCCGATAACAATTCCAGGCCTCGCCGTATGGACGGCTACCGTTACCTGATTGGCAGCCCGCTCGATCTCAATCCGAGAGATATCGCCTTCAGCATACTTCGATGCGATGGCCTTCCGGATCTTGAGATCCTCCTGTAAAAGCTCGGTATAGTGCTTATCGGCATACCACTTCGCCTGCCAATCCTTGATCACACCGAGCCTAAAACCTATAGGGTGAACCTTCTGACCCAATCATCCCTCCTCTTCAACGACTACTGTAATATGGCTGGAACGCTTCAGGATCGGCTTCGCCCGCCCCCTTGGTCCCGCTCGATACCTCTTCAGGGTACGACCCTCATCGACAAAGATCTTCACGATCCTCAGGTCGGCAGGGGTCATCTCGAAGTTGTTTTCGGCATTGGCCGCAGCAGACTTCACCACCTTGGCCACCGTTCGGGCTGCTGGGGAGGGCAGGAACCTGAGAATGGTTAAAGCCTCATCCACCTTCTTCCCCCGCACCGTGTCCACAATGGGACGCAGTTTATAGGGCGATGTCCTTATATACCTTGCAGTAGCCCTTACCTCCATAATGCCTACTTCTTTTTCTTTTTAACCCTGGCGACCCTTTCCGACTTAGCGGAGTGCCCCCTGAAGGTCCTGGTGAAGGAGAACTCACCCAGCTTGTGACCCACCATATTCTCGGTAATAAAGATAGGCACATGCCTCCTGCCATCGTGCACCCCGATGGTGTGACCGATCATCTCGGGAAAGATGGTTGAGGCCCGCGACCAGGTCTTGAGCACCGCCTTCTCACCGGAGCGATTAAGCGCCTCCACCCTCGTAAGCAGCTTGGGGTCGACGAAGGGACCTTTCTTTGATGACCGGGACATCGATTATTTCCTCCGCTTCACGATCATGCTGTCGCTGACCTTCCTTCGGCGGGTGCGATAGCCCAGCGCCGGCTTACCCCAGGGGGTTTTGGGGCCGGGCAAGCCTATAGGCGATCTGCCCTCGCCACCACCATGGGGGTGATCGCGGGGGGTCATCGCCGAGCCGCGCACCGAAGGGCGCCACCCCATCAAGCGCCGCCTCCCTGCCTTACCCAGATTGATATGCTGATGGTCTACATTGCCCACCTGACCTATGGTGGCAAAGCACTCGATATGAATTCGCCTTATCTCACCGGAGGGCATCCTCACCAGCGCGTAGCTATCCTCTTTGGCCATAAGCTGAGCCGAGGCGCCAGCGCTCCTCACTAGCTGCCCCCCCTTGCCCCGATGAAGCTCAATATTGTGGATCGCCGTGCCCGTAGGGATCGCCCTTAAAGGCAGGGCATTCCCCATCCTTATCTCGGCATCGCTTCCGGCCATGATGGTATCCCCCACCTTAAGGCCCAGCGGTGCCAGAATGTAGCGCTTCTCCCCATCGGCATAACGGATCAAAGCGATCCTCGCCGAGCGATTGGGGTCGTATTCGATAGCCGCCACCTCGCCCGGAACGCCCAGTTTATCCCGCTTGAAGTCGATGATGCGGTACATCCTCTTGGCACCCCCACCCCGATGGCGCACCGAGATCCTACCCTGATTGCTTCTCCCCGCCTTCCTCTTAAGGGGCTTCAAGAGCGATTTCTCAGGCTCCTTCTTGGTGAGCTCCTCAAAGGTGGCGCCGGTCATCCCCCTTCGCCCCGGCGATGTTGGTTTATATACCTTGAGAGGCAAAATTTACCTCCTTATACCCCCTCAAAGAACTCGATCTTATCCCCCGGCTTCAGGGTGACCACCGCCTTCTTCCAGAGGGAGGTCTTACCCCTCCTCCTGCCGGCACCACGCCACTTTGGGGGCATGGTCATCACGTTCACCCTCTCCACCTCAACCTTAAAAGCCAGCTCCACAGCCTGCTTGATCTGCTCCTTATTGGCACTGCGCGCCACCTCAAAGGTATATTTGCCCCGCCCCTGGAGGGCGGTGCTCTTCTCGCTAATTACAGGGCGGCGAAGTACCTCTAAGATCTCCATCTTTCGTCCTTTTTCGTCCTCAGCGCCTGCTGCAAGCAAATGCCTTTTTCGCTCAATATGCCGGCGTCCATATCTCCTCCACCCTCCTCACCCCGGCAACGGTGATCATCAATATCTTATGGGAGAGGAGATCGACGACGTTGAGAAGGTTAGCGGGCAACGTCTTAATTTTCTCCAGATTGCGCGCCGATTTATATACATTAACATCGGGCTCGGCGGTGACGATGAGGGCTGAGGAACTCACCCCCAATGCCGCCAAGATGCGAGCCATCTCCTTGGTCCTCGGCTCCTCAAAGGTGAGCCCCTCCACTACCACCATCTCACCTTCGGCAACCTTTGAGGAGAGGATGCACCTCAAAGCGAGGCGGCGCATTTTCCTTGGCATTGCCTGACGATAGCTCCTGGGATGGGGGCCGAAGGCAACGCCACCACCCCTCAAAAGGGGTGACCTTGAGCTCCCCCGCCTCGCTCGGCCGGTTCCCTTCTGGCGGAAGGGCTTCCTCCCTCCCCCGGAGACCTGAGCGCGGGTCTTGGTGCTCGCCGTGCCCTGACGGGCATTGGCCAGCTGCCTCACCAAGGCTTGGTGAACCACCGCCTGATTTGGAGGCACCCCAAAAACATCCTCGCTAAGCTCGATATGGTCAACCACCTCTCCAGAAAGGTTATGGACTGGAACCTGCACCTCAAACTCCCCTAATAGGCTCATCCGGTCGATTTCCTGATGGTGAGCAGCCCCTTTCTGGCGCCGGGCACTGCCCCGCGAACCAAGAGCAGGTTGCGCTCGAGGTCGGCCGCCACCACCTTTAGCTTGCGCACCGTAACCCTCTCGTTTCCCATATGACCCGCCATGCGCTGCCCCTTGAAAACCCTCCCCGGGGTGGTTGTGGCCCCAATGGAGCCCGGGGCGCGATGGCGGTCGGATTGACCGTGGGTCTTGGGACCGCCGGCAAAGTGATAGCGCTTCACCACCCCGGCAAAGCCCTTGCCCTTGGATATGCCGGCGATATCGACCAGATCGCCGGCCTCAAAGATGCCTACATCCACCCTCTGCCCCACCTCGATGGAGTCGATGTCCGACGCCTCAAACTCACGCAGGTGCTTAAGCATACCCACCTTCTTGAGGTGACCCTTCTCAGGGAGGTTGAGCCGCTTTGCCGTGCCAAAGCCAAGCTGGACGGCGTCGTAGCCCTCCTGTTTCACCCTTTTAATCTGGGTCACAAAGCAGGGCCCGGCCTCGATGGCGGTAACAGGCTCCACCTTGCCATCCTCCCCAAATACCTGGGTCATCCCAATCTTTCGTCCAATAATTCCTTGAATCATTTTTTGCAACAGGCCCTTGTGCCCTTTGCTAACTCCTTTGGGTATCCATCGCCCTTTTTCGAGCTAGGCCTTTGTGCCGCTCCCTAACTCCCTCGGGTATCTATCGCTGGACCCGATCGCTACCCCCTATAGCTTTATCTCTATGTCAACCCCCGCAGGCAGGTTCAGCCTGGTCAAGGCATCGACAGTCTTTGAGGTGGGCTCGAGGATATCGATGAGCCGCTTATGGGTGCGGATCTCAAACTGTTCCCTGGAGTCCTTGTCCACATGGGGGGAGCGGATGACGCAGAACTTCTTAATGTGCGTGGGCAGTGGCACTGGCCCTATCACCTTAGCCCCTGTCTGCTCCGCCACCTCCACGATCTGCTCCGCCGACTGATCCAATATCCTATGATCGAAGGCCCTCAGTTTAATGCGAATCTTCTGCTTAGGCATCAGAGAGCTCCTCTCACCTTGGCAATGAGCTGCTCCGCTAAAGACTGGGGCAGCTCCTCATAGCGATGAAATTCCATGGAATAGGTGGCCCTCCCCTGGCTCATCGACCTGAGGTCGGTAGCATAGCCGAAGGTCTCGGCAAGGGGGACGAGGCAACGGATTATCTTCATCGCGCCCAGGGAGTCGATGCTGGTGATCTGCCCTCTCTTTGAATTGAGGTCGCCAAGGATGTCGCCAAGGAACCCCTCGGGGGTGGACACCTCTATCTTCATGATCGGTTCAAGGAGGGTGGGATTGGCATGGCGCACCCCATCCTTTAGCGCCATCGAGCTAGCGATCTTGAAGGCCATCTCCGAGGAATCAACCTCATGAAAGCTACCATCATAAAGGCTGGCCCGCAGATCAACTAAAGGGTAGCCCGCCAAAACGCCGCTCGCCATAGCCTCTTTGATCCCGCTCTCCACATAGGGAATATATCCTTTGGGAATAGCGCCACCCTTAACCTGGTTCACAAACTCAAAGCCGCTCCCTCGCTCACCGGGGCAAAGCTCGATCCAGACATGCCCGTATTGTCCCCGGCCGCCAGACTGCCTGATGAATCTCCCCTCAGCTCTTACAGGCAGGGTGATGGTCTCTTTATAGGCGACCTGGGGCTTGCCCACCTTTGCCCCCACCCTGAACTCGCGGCGCATCCTTTCCACGATGACCTCAAGGTGAAGCTCGCCCATCCCTGAGATAATCGTCTGCCCCATTTCCCCATCGTAGCGGATGATGAAGGTGGGATCCTCCTCAGCCAACTTTGCCAGGGCATCGCTCAATCTGTCCTGGTCAGCCTTGGTCTTGGGCTCGACGGCCACTGAGATTACCGGTTGGGGAAAGTGGATCGCCTCCAGAACGATGGGGGCACTGGGATGACAAAGGGTGTCGCCGGTGAAGGTGTTCTTTAGGCCGAGGGCGGCAACGATGTCGCCCGCCTCAACCCTGTTGACCTCCTCTCGCCGGTTGGCATGCATTCGAAGCAGCCTCCCCAGGCGCTCCCTTCGCTCCGTCCTGGAATTATAGACCTGAGCCCCTGCCTCCACCTTCCCCGAATAAACCCTGAAATAAACAAGCCTGCCCACGAAGGGGTCGGAGACTATCTTAAAGGCAAGAGCGGAAAAGGGGGCCTCATCGCTGGGTGGGCGATAAAGCTCTTTGCCACTCCTGGGGTCGATGCCCCACACCGGCGGCACCTCCATAGGGGAGGGGAGGTAGGCTACGACGGCGTCCAGCATGGGCTGGATCCCCTTATTCCTTAGGGCGCTGCCACAAAGAACGGGCACCACTTTATAGGCTACCGTTGCCCTTCTTAAGGCCCCCTTAAGCTCTGAGGCAGTGATCGAACCGCCCTCCAGGTAAAGGGCCATCAGCCGGTCATCGCTCTCAGCGAGCCTCTCGATCATCTCCTCCCGATACCTCGTTGAGGCCTCCTTATAATCCTGGGGGAGGTCTTCCTCCACGGGACTGGCATCGGGATCCTCAGCAAAGATCCAAGCCCTTTCTTCCACTAGATCGATAACACCCTCAAAGGAGCCTTCAGCACCCAAAGGCAATTGTATAGGAAGGGCATTGGCACCCAGCCTCTCCCCGATCATGTCAACGGTTCGGTAGAAGTCGGCACCAATGCGATCCATCTTGTTGACGAAGCAGATCCTGGGAACACCGTATTTATCTGCCTGCCGCCAGACCGTCTCCGATTGGGGCTCAACGCCGGCCACAGCATCAAGAACCACTATACCACCGTCGAGGACACGAAGGCTCCGCTCCACCTCGGCGGTGAAGTCCACATGCCCCGGGGTATCGATAATGTTGATCCGATAATCCAGCCAATGGCAGGTAGTGGCGGCAGCGGTGATGGTGATCCCCCGCTCCCTCTCCTGCTCCATCCAGTCCATCACCGCCGTTCCCTCGTCCACCTCGCCAAGCTTATAGGTGCGACCAGTATAGTAAAGGATCCTTTCCGTAATCGTTGTTTTCCCGGCATCGATATGGGCAATGATACCGATGTTCCTCACTCGCTGCAAAGGGAATGACCTTGGCATTTTCCTCACCTACCACCCTCTCACCATCGATAGTGAACAAAGGCCCTGTTTGCCTCAGCCATCCTATGGGTGTCCTCTCTCTTCTTGATAGTGGCCCCTTGCCTCTGGGCGGCATCCAAAACCTCTAGGGCGAGCTTCTCCGCCATGGACTTTCCAGCTCTAGCCCTCGCCGATCTGACAAGCCAGCGCATTGCCAAGCAAAGGCCACGGTCCGCTCTCACCTCAACAGGCACTTGGTAGGTAGCACCACCAACGCGCCGAGGCTTGACCGCAAGAAGCGGGGTGGCGTTTCTTATCGCCTGCTCCAGGGTATCCACGGGATCCCTTTTCACCCGCTCCTCGACGATGTTTAGAGCATCATAGACGATCCCCTCGGCAATGCTCTTCTTGCCCCCGGTCATCACTTTATTGATAACCTTAGCCACGGTAACGCTCTGATACAGAGGGTCAGGGGGGATCTCCCTTTTTGTTACCCGTGCTCTTCTCGGCATCCTATCCTCCCTTTACCCACCGCTGGGGCGCCTTGGCTGCTTCGTCCCATACTTGCTGCGACCTTGCAGCCTATTCTCCACCCCCGCAGCATCCAAGGCACCGCGGATAATATGGTAACGCACCCCAGGTAAATCCTTCACCCTGCCCCCTCGAAGGAGCACCACAGAGTGTTCCTGTAAGGTATGCCCTTCCCCTGGGATATAGGCGGTGACCTCTATCCCATTGGTGAGCCTGACGCGAGCGACCTTGCGCAGAGCAGAGTTGGGCTTTTTCGGGGTCACCGTCTTAACCTGGGTGCATACCCCTCGCCTCTGGGGGGAGCCCTTTCCCTGCTCCATCCTCCCCTTTAGGGCATTATAGAAGAAACGAAGCGCTTTCGCCTTGGTCTTCTTCTTAACCTTTTTGCGCCCCTTTCGAAGGAGCTGGTTAACGGTAGGCATTGCCACCTCCAAACCATATTTAAAGGCCGAAAGACTCAAAGCTGAGCCGGCATTAGGGTAGAGATCCGGCCTTCAGGTCTTTCGACCTATCCCCGGCTAGCTCACGGACACTAATTTATAAATTTACCATTATTTGACCGATCTGTCAAGTAATCTTGACTGTTAGCCTAGGGGAAGCTTATTCTTAAAGAATGGAGTTACTGCTGATCATTTTAGTGATACTGGTTGTTGCCCGACTGGCTGGGGAATTGATGGAGAGGGTCGGGCAGGCAGCCATCCTCGGCGAATTATTAGCAGGTGTCGTTCTCGGGCTTCTGGTAACCGGTTTTCCAAACCTTCTGCCGCAATTTGTTGGCATTAGTGATAACGAGGTATTTAAGGCTATCTGTAATTTGGGCATCTTTTTCTTGATGTTTATGGCTGGCATGGAGATGAGATTGGAACAACTGGCTGAGGTATCGAAGAGGGGCTCAGTAATTGCCCTCGGCGGCCTGTTACTGCCCCTAGCATTGGGTTACGGCCTGGGTTGGCTCTGGCTGCCCGCCTCAGAATATAAATTTGCCCAGGCTTTCTTTCTTGGGGTTGGACTGTCCATTACCTCCATTGCCATTACTGCCAAAATACTGATGAACTTTGGGCAATTGCGCACAAAGTTAGGTTCTACAATCGTCAGTGCCGCAGTGATAGACGACATCATCGGTCTTGGCCTGCTTGCTATTCTTGTCAGCATCCTGGAAATGGGCAGAATGCCTTCCGGCGGGGAGCTAGCTATCCTGGCGGTTAAAATACTGGGCTTCTTCGTGTTTGCTATCATTGTCGGCAGATTTATGATTCCTCGCATAGGCACTAGACTTCACCGGGTAAAGATGGCTGAGGTGGGATTCAGTGTTGCCCTGGCCATCGCCTTGATCTTTGCCGTTGCCGCTGAATTTCTTGGCATGCACTTCATCATCGGTGCCTTTATCGCTGGATTACTCATCCGGGAGAGAACCTTCGGAGACTGGGTAGTTAGAGACATACAGCAAAAGGTTTCAGGAATCTCCCTAGGTTTTCTAGCCCCCATCTTTTTCGCCTCCATCGGGCTATACCTCGATTTATCGGCGCTCAGCATGGCGTTACCTTTCACTTTGGTACTGATACTGGTTGCAATAGTGGGTAAGGTAATTGGGTGTGGGCTCCCCGCCAGACTTTTGAAATTCTCCAACAGGGAGAGCCTCGCCATAGGCTCAGCAATGAATGGGCGTGGGGAGGTGCTACTCATTACGGCATCCGTAGCATTGGCAGCTGGGCTATTCGCTGTCCCGGTGCCAACACCACCCATCGTCACCGCATTGTTCTCCAGCGTGGTTATTGCGGCAATTGTGACCAGCATCTTAACACCTTTCGGGCTAAAGTTATTCCTGAAACGGGAACCAAAGGAGTAATGGTCCTATACAATAACTGCCTTTCCCACCATACCACAGTATCGACTTGAAAAACTATGATCTCCTTGACTGTTGCCCCGCTGAGGCTTATGCTAAAAATAGCATGGCACGTAGAATCGATGTCTTGCTCGTGGAAAGGGGGCTGGCCCAGACCAGGGAGAAGGCTCGCGCCTTGATCCTGGCCGGGGAGGTTATCGCCGATGAAAGGGTTGTCTCCAAAGCGGGCACCCAGGTGAGGGAGGATGTCCCTATTCGACTGCTTCAAAAACCCCCCTTCGTTAGTAGAGGGGGTCTAAAATTAGCCCACGCCCTGGATCGGTTCCAAATCGATGTAAATTCAATAGCGGCCCTAGACGTTGGTGCCTCCACAGGGGGGTTCACCGACTGTTTGCTGAAGCGGGGGGCAGGTCGGGTATATGCCCTCGATGTTGGCTATGGGCAGCTGGACTACCAATTGAGAATGAACCCCAGAGTGGTGGTCATAGAGCGAGTGAACGCTCGCTACCCCTTCTCCCTGCCGGAAACTGTTGACCTAGCCACCCTAGATCTCTCCTTCATCTCCCTGGAGAAGGTGGTGCCCAATGTAGCCCAGCTGGTGAAGAAAGGGGGGAAGCTGATCTGCTTGGTGAAACCTCAGTTTGAGGTGGGGCGAGGGCAGGTGGGCAAGGGGGGGCTGGTCAAGGACCCCTTAGTTCATGCCCATGTCCTGGGAAGGTTTATCTCCTGGGCCATCGAAAAAGGGCTTAGGATCGGGGGGCTAACCCCGTCGCCGATCCTGGGTGCTTCGGGAAATAGGGAGTTTTTCGTTCTTTTGAAGGTGTAGAGATGGAAAAGAGGGGTATTTCCTTTGAACTGGAAGGCCTTAGGCTGGTGGGCGAGGTCTATATCCCCGAGCAAGAGGAGCCCTATCCCGCCCTCTGTCTTTGCCATGGCGTTCCCCGAGGAATTACCGACCCCAGCGATCGCGGCTATCCCTTTCTTGCCCAGAGGTTCTGCGATGCCGGGTTTTTGACCCTGATTTTCAACTTCAGGGGGACGGGCAATAGCGGGGGCAACTTCGATATCCTCGGCTGGACCAGGGATTTGGAGGCTGCTCTAGACTATCTCGATAATATGACAGAGGTGGACAAGAGTAAAATATTCCTTATGGGTTTTAGCGGCGGTGCCGCAGTCTCCGTCTACGTAGCCTCAAAGGACCCCAGGGTCTCCTCCCTGGTCACCTGCGCCTGCCCTGCCTGGTTCCGCCCCTTTCCCGATGCCGAGAGGGCAAAAATCGCCATCGAGCATTTTCGAGACATTGGCATAATCAGGGATGAGGATTTCCCTGCCTCCTTAGAGGAGTGGCTCGATGGCTTCAGCCAGATTAGTGCTATAGATCGAATCGAAAAGATCTCCCCAAGACCCCTTCTCATCGTCCATGGCACTCAAGATGACGTTGTAGACCCAAGCCAGGCCTGGGCGCTCTACGAAAAGGCGGGGGAGCCCAAAGAGATGCTCATGGTTGAGGGGGCGGGTCATCGACTTCGTGTTGATGAAGGAGCGATGGAGGGCGCCCTAAATTGGCTGAGGTCACAGGCTTTCGGGGATTGACCCTAGGTCAAGGGGGGACTATAATCAGCCCAGAGGACGAAAAAAATGAAGGAGTGCTGTGCCCTCTTTGGGGTTTATGCCCCCGGTGAAGATGTAGCCAGGCTTACCTTTTTCGGCCTTTATTCCCTGCAACATCGCGGTCAGGAGAGCTCTGGGATCGCCACCGCCGATGGGGAGAGGATTCATGTTCATACCAGAATGGGGCTGGTTTCCCAGGTCTTCACGGAAGAGGTGCTCGGCCAGCTTTGGGGCAACATCGCCATCGGGCACAATCGCTATTCCACCACAGGCTCCAGCCGCCCCGCCAACGCCCAGCCCATCGTAGTTGATGGCCCTGTGGGCAGGATCGCCCTAGGGCACAATGGAAACATCGTCAATGCCCACTATTTGCGTCAAGAGCTTGAAGAGCGAGGCTACACCTTCTCAACCTCCACCGACTCCGAGGTCATCGCCTATCTCATCCTGTCCTCAACAAGAAAGACCTGGGTCGATAGGATCAAATATGCGATGCGGAGGCTTGTTGGCGCCTATTCCCTGGTGCTGATGACCGAGGATACCCTCTTTGGGGTTCGCGACCCCTTAGGGGTTCGCCCCCTTTGCATTGGCATCCTTGATGGAGGCTGGATGCTTGCCTCAGAGAGCTGTGCCCTGGACCACATTGGAGCCCAATTCCTTCGCGAGGTCGAGCCCGGCGAGGTGGTGGTCATCAATTCGGCAGGGATGAAGAGCTATCGGGAAAAGGGTACGGGAAAGAGAGGGCTATGCATCTTCGAATATATCTATTTTGCCCGACCCGATAGTGTGATCGCCGGCAGGCGTCTCTACTCGGCAAGGCAGGCGATGGGGGTGAGATTAGCCCGGGAGTACCCCATAGATGCCGATGTGGTGATCGGCATCCCTGACTCGGCAACGGCGGCCGGCACCGGCTATTCCACAGAGTCGGGCATCCCCTTTAGCGAGGGGCTGTTGAAGAACCGCTATGTGGGGCGCACCTTCATCGAGCCCGACCAGCGAATTCGTGAGCTGGGCGTCAAGCTCAAGTTCAACCCCCTCCCCGAGATACTGGAGGGCAAGAGCGTGGTCGTTGTCGACGATAGCATTGTGCGGGGCACCACTACGCCAAGGGTGATCAATATGCTGCGGAAGGCCGGGGCAAAAGAGATTCACATGCGTATCTGCGCCCCGCCCATCCGCTATCCCTGCTTCTTTGGGGTGGACATGGCAACGGGCTGGGAGCTCATCGCCGCCAATAAGGAGCTCCCCGAGATCGCCCGGTTCATCGGCGCTGACTCTCTAGGCTATTTGAGCATCGAAGGTCTCATCGAGGCGGTAGGCCTCCCCAAGGAGCTCTTCTGCCTTGCCTGCTTCACCGGCGACTATCCGGTGCCGGTGCAGCTTGAGATGGATAAGCTGGCTTTGGAGACCGCAGAGGAGTGATTTTGGCCAACAGGCGAGCAAAGCAAACCTACCGCGCCGCCGGTGTAGATATAACCGTTGCTAACAGAATCGTGGAAATCGTTCGAAAAGAGGCGCGTGCCACCTTCAGGCCCGAGGTCCTCAGCGACCTCGGCTTTTTCAGCGGTCTTTTTGAGCTAAAGGGATATCTAGAGCCCGTCCTCGTCTCCAGCGTCGACGGGGTGGGCACCAAGCTGAAGGTCGCCTGCGCCCTCTCCAGGCATGAAACCATCGGCATCGACCTCGTTCATCACTGCGCCAACGATATCCTCACCTGCGGTGCCGAACCCCTTTTTTTCCAGGACTATGTTGCCATGGCCAGGCTTGTTCCCAGCATCGTGGAGAGCATCGTCCAGGGGATGGCCTCCGCCTGCAAGG
>JAUXBC010000066.1 GCA_030619615.1 Dehalococcoidia bacterium | reverse complement strand
TTCTAAGCCTGCCCAAGGTAGAGAGAGGACAGTTGGGGAGCATAGTTCAGCGCGAGGCGAGAAGGGTGATTGGCGGTTCTCTGGACGATAGCTACCTTCATTGGCGCGCATTGCCCCTAAGAACCACTCAACAGGAGGTCTATCTCCTCACCGTCCCCAAGGAACCGCTCCACGCCTTGATGAAGGCAATGGCGACGGCGGGGCTAAAGCCTAGGCTCATTGACTTGAAGCCCCTGGCCCTGATGAGGGCGGTGAACCGAAGGGATGCCATCATCGCCAACGGTGAGAGCAACAGCGTGGAGGTGGTTATTGTAATCGATGATGTCCCTACCTTGATTCGCAGCGCCTTTCTCGGCGAAGAGCTGCTTTCTTCAGATTACGCTGTGGGTCGAATTAGCGATGAGCTGGTGCGCACCATAGCTTACTACAACGATAGCCACAGGGAGGAGCCGCTTGACCCTGAGCTTCCCATCTACTGCACCGGCGCTGTTGCCGGCAGTATACCCTTTGCCATAAATGTCGCCACCCTCACCGGGCGTCCCATACAACCCCTTGAGCCGCCTTTGCGCTATCCCGCCGAATTACCAGTAGCCCATTATATGGTGAACATGGGGCTGGTCCTTAGAGCCTTATGACCGCTCTTGAGATAGTTCTCTTCGCCCTCCTCGGACTCGCTGTGGGCAGCTTCCTCAACCTTTGCATCGACCGCCTGCCCCTAGGGAAGTCGATAATCAGTCCCCCCTCTCACTGCGATGCCTGCCAGCAGAGGCTCAAAACATGGGATTTGGTTCCCCTATTTAGCTATCTGTGGCTGCGCGGTCGCTGCCGCTATTGTGGCGCTCATATTCCGCGGCGACTTCCCCTCGTGGAGCTAGCGACTGCCCTCCTCTTCGCCCTCCTCTCCTGGCAATACGGGCTCAGCCTCCAGCTTGCCATCGCTCTCATATATGCCAGCCTTTTTCTGGTGATCTTCGTCATCGACCTGGAGCACGGGCTTGTTCTGGATAAGGTTGTTTACCCGGGGATGGCTCTCGCCTTTGTTTTTTCCTTCTTTTGGCCCTGGCGCGAACTTGTTTGGCCTGATATTGGCGTGCTAAGTGCCCTTTTAGGAGGGGCGATAGGCTTCGGTCTGATACTCATCCCCTATCTCATCTCTCGAGGGGGCATGGGCGGGGGGGATGTCAAGCTGGCGGGGCTTATAGGATTGGTCACCGGCTTCCCCCTGGTCTTTTTCGCCCTGTTCCTGGGTATCTTAGGGGGCGGGCTTGTCGCTATCGCGCTGCTTATCTCCGGTGTGAAGTCCAGAAAGGAGCCCATCCCCTTCGGCCCCTTTCTCGCCGCCGCAGCCATGGTCACCCTCATCTGGGGGCCGGCGATGTACCAATGGTATATAGGTTTGCTGTAAAGGGAGAGTCAGAATGATAAGAGGTGTCGCCGTGCGCGGAGCCGGAATGACAGGAATATGGGGCGGTGTCGCCTCAAATTCCTCTCCCTTGAAGGGAGAGGGTAGGTGAGGGTGAACATGATTATTTATTCTGAATCGTCGGTTGCTATTCTCTGGCGGACGGCATAGAGGGCGGCCTGGGTGCGGTCGGAGAGGTGCAGCTTTTGTAGGATGTTGCTGACATGGGTCTTTACCGTCTTTTCGCTTACCTGAAGCGCGGCGGCGATCTCCTTATTGCTGTAGCCTCTGGCGATGAGGAGCAATACCTCTGTTTCGCGCGCCGTCAATCTCTCTTCGGCGTCACCCTCGCCTTTGGCTAGCTGGTCCATCAATTTCCTTGCAATCTCAGGATGGAGGGAGGGCTCCCCTCGATACACCGATCGAATTGACTTTGCCAGCTCGGTCGGCTTTATATCCTTCATCAGGTAACCATGGGCACCTGCTTTGATGGCAGGAAAAACCTTCTCATCCTCAGAAAAGCTGGTAAGCACCAAGATACGGCTGCTTGGGCTGATAGCTCCAATCTGGCGGATTGTTGTTATGCCATCCATTCTGGGCATAACCAGGTCGATGAGCACTACATCTGGCACTAACTCGCCAACCTTCTCCAGTGCCTCCACCCCATCGGCTGCTTCGCCTACAACCTCCATGTCCTCCTGAAGCTGCAAAAAGCTCCTCAGCCCCTCCCTTACCACCGGGTGGTCATCCACGATGAGGACACCGATCTTATCCATGTCCTTCCTCCAAAGGCACCTCCACCGTGATCCTGGTCCCCTTGCTACGGGCTGACTCGATCGTCAGCCAGCCATGCAAACCCTCGGCCCTCTCCCGCATGTTGGTCAACCCCAGACCTGCCCCCGATTTAGAGGGGGCAAAGCCGATGCCATTATCCTCTATTCTCAGGCGAAGGAAAGTGGGGCAAATGGCAAGGTCCACTGCCGCTGACGACGCCTGCGAGTGTTTCGCTATGTTGTTCAAAGCTTCCTGGGCAATGCGGAACAATTCCCTCTCTATGGTTGCTGCTACTGGCCTCTCCCCCTCAACTGAGAATATGGTGTCGATCCCCTCCCTCTCCTGGAACATCCTGACATAGATGTTCAGTGCAGCGGTCAATCCCTCCTCCAGCGCACCGAGGCGCAGCTCGGTGAGGAGATCGCGCATCTGTTCCCGAGCCTCATTGGCAACATCGCGAACCGATTCGATGCGGGTCTTGGCAAGTCGGGGGTCATTTTCAACAAGGGCGCTTGCTGCCTCCGAGTTGAGAACTACACTGAAGAGGAGCTGGGAGACGGAATCATGCAACTCCCGGGCAAGGCGGTTCCTCTCCTCTATGAAAGCTAGCTTGCGCCCGTCCTCGTAAAGCCTGGCGTTCTCTATGGCCACCGCCATCTGGTTGGCGATAGATAGAAGCAAGAGCTTTTCCTCGGTGCTAAACCCGTTGCCTGCCGATGAAACGACAGTCAACACACCTTGCCATTTCCCTTTAGCTCTTAGAGCCACGCTAACGAAGGGGAGAGGTCCCTGTGCCTGCGCAACGGGAATGGTGGGATAGTAATAGGTGGGATAGTAAGAAGTGTGGTCCGATAGATTACCCACTTTGATGAGCTCCTCGGAGGAGGTGACTTGCCCGTTGGCGTTAGAGTTTACCTTCACCCGAGTAGCAGCCTCCAAAACCTCATCGGGCATGCCCCGATGAACGGCCAGAACCAGCTCTTTGCCCTTTTCATCCAGCAGGTAAATAGTTCCGCCCTGGGCTGCCATTACCTCCAGGATCTTGTCCAGGGTGGCATTGAGGACCTCCTTCAGGTCAAGGGACTGGCTGGAAACGGCAGCGATGGCGTTGAGGGCAGCAAGCTCCCTATTGCGCCGCAGGATCTCTTCCTTCGCCTTCTTCCTCTCTGTAATATCTCTAAGAATATATGTGGTGCCAACGAAACTGCCGTCGCTGTCATAATGGGCACTGGCGCTTATCTCCAGATCGATGTCTTCCCCCTTCTTGGTTGCAAACACAGTTTCAGCCCCGGAGGCTGAACCCTCCTCTATTACTTTGCTCAGGCATTCCGTAGCAGATTCTAGAGAGTCAGGTCTGACCAGATCCCTGAAAAGGTTCATCTTAAGCAGTTCTTCTCGGGAAAAGCCCAATAGTTCTACCGCTTTTTTGTTTATATCAAGGATATTGGAATCGTGGTCGGCGCTAATTATTATATCGTTGGCACTTTCAAACAGGCCCCTGTATCTTGCCTCGGATTCCCTCAGCTCCTCCGTCCTCTCGGCGACCTTTCTCTCCAATCCCTGGGAGTGTTCCTCAAGCCTCCTTTCATATTCCTTTGCCTCTCTTTCCCTATCCTCCAGGTCATCGGCCATCAAATTGATGCCAACTTCGATCAGGGCCAGCTCATCATCGTGTTTGGAAACTGCTACCCTCCTGGAGAAATCCCCCATGGCGACGCTGCCCAGAACCTCAAAAACCTCTTTCAGCCACCCTTCCTTGATCCTGAGCCATCTTAACGTTACAAGCCCTCTCCAGAACCTCCGAAAAGCAACGCGTAGCCCTCTGCCGATCTCGTGGTCAGGGCGCTCGCTGAGCCACTCCAATGCCTCCGTTGCTGTCTCAAAAACCTTCATATTCTTGGTCTTGGCGCCGCCCACCATGAAAAGTCCCAGTGCTCGCATGGGCATAGATGAGGCAACCACCGTTGCTTTGCTGTGTAATGCCAGTGCCAGAGACTCCACAGCAGCCTGTCTGGCCTCAATGGAGAATTTGCCCGCTCCGGTGGTGTCGAAAAGCACCTTTATCTGTCCCGAGGCGCTGTTTGCAATTCTCGCCGCCTCCTCGACCATCTCTCTGGCGCTGGTTTCGTCCTGATCGCCAATGCATATGATGCGGAGTATTCCATCCTCGCCCAAATAGACCTCGTTCTTGGCCATAGCTTTTGCCCCCCAACTTTCGTCCCCGGTATTAGAGCCCTTTTCGTCCCCGGTATTAGAGCCCTATTATACTACTCAGCTTTGCTCCTGCGCAAGAGTCAGGAGGCGTAGGAACTCTACAGCGATAGACCTAGGACTAATTCCTTATTGACATATTCAAAACAGATATGCTATCTTGGATTTGGATAAGGAAGGAGGGAATATTGGATAACACTGGACAATACTGGACAAAATATGATAAAATATGATAAAATTATCTAACACGGAAGGAGGTGAAAGATGAAGAAGATGC
>JAUXBC010000081.1 GCA_030619615.1 Dehalococcoidia bacterium | reverse complement strand
CGTCCTGGGGGATCGCAGGATCGCCGTCTGCAGGGAGCTGACGAAGATTCACGAGGAGGTTTTTCGGGGGGCGGTGAGCGCCGCCATTGCCCATTTTCGGGAGCCGATAGGGGAATTTACGCTGGTTATTGAAGGGAAGTCAAAGGGGGAAAGGGCGCTCACCGCCCCCGTTGAAGGGGAACTACGCCGATTGTATCAAAAAGGTTTTTCCGCCAAGGAGGCGATCTCCCAGGTGGCAAAGGCGACGGGCGTGCCTAAGAAGGAACTCTACAAGGTCTGGATAAAGCTGAGTTAGCTTTTGTATTTTGGCCACGAGTTGTGATAGAATAAACCAGCGTTTTTGGGGAAGGATGGTTCAGCATGGGGGAGCGAATCTTTATCGGGGTCGCCTGGCCCTATGCCAATGGCTCTCTTCATATGGGTCATATCGCCGGTGCATATTTGCCTCCGGACATCTTTGCCCGCTACCATCGCCTCAAGGGTAACGAGGTGCTTATGGTCTCAGGCTCAGACCAGCATGGCACCCCGATAACGGTGCGCGCCGAGCAGGAGGGGAGGCCACCCCGGGAGATTGCGGCGAAATATCACGAGGAGTTCCTCGACTCATGGCGGAGGGTGGGCATCTCCTTCGACCTGTTCACCAGCACAGATACCCAAAACCATCACCAGCTCGCTCAGCATTTCTTCCTCACCCTCAAGGATAAGGGCTATTTATATAGTGATACCATGGCCCTGCTTTATTGCCCCAGTTGCAACCGATTCCTTCCCGACCGCTATGTGGAGGGGACTTGCCCCTTTTGCCGCTTCGAAGGGGTGAGGGGAGACCAATGTGATAATTGCGGCAAGCCGCTAAACCCGGTGGACCTTATCGATCCCTATTGTCAGATATGCTCCGCCCTTCCCGAGGTCAGGGAATCGGAACACTTCTTCCTCCGCCTCAGCGCCTTTAACGATGAGCTTCTCGCCTGGGTGAAGGGGCAGTCTCACTGGAGGCAGAATGTGTTGAACTTTACCACCAACCTTCTCACTGAGGGGCTGAAGGACCGCGCCATTACCAGGGACATAGAGTGGGGGATCCCTGTTCCTGTGCCTGGCTTCGATAACAAGAGGATCTATGTCTGGTTTGAGGCGGTGATCGGCTATCTCTCGGCGAGTATGGAGTGGTCTAAGAACTCGGGCGATGAGGAGAAATGGCGTGATTTTTGGCAGGGTGATGTCAAGTCCTATTACTTCATTGGCAAGGACAATATCCTCTTCCACACCATTATCTGGCCGGCGATGCTCCTGGGCTATGGAGGGCTTAACCTCCCCTACGATGTGCCCGCCAACGAGTTCTTGACCCTCGAAGGGAGGCCTCTATCTACCAGTCGCAACTGGGCCGTCTGGCTGCCCGATTATCTGGAGCGCTATGACCCCGATCCTCTACGCTACTTCTTGTCGGTGAATATGCCGGAGAGCGCGGATACCGACTTCTCCTGGCGGGAGTTTGTTCGCCGCAACAACGATGAGCTGGTTGCCACCTATGGAAACCTGGTTCATCGGGTGCTCACCTTCACCTATCGCAGCTTCGATGGCTCCATCCCATCGCCCGGCGAGCTGGATGAGAAAAGCAAGGCCCTTCTCAAAAGGGCGGAGGATACCTTCGACGCCGTCGATAGGCTTCTTTACCAGTGCCGCTTCAGAGAGGCGATGAGGAGTGCGATGTCCCTGGCGCAAGAGGGGAATCGCTACCTTGATGAGAAGGCCCCCTGGAAGAGGATCAAGGAGGATCGGCAGGGCTGTGCCACCAGCCTATACGTTGCCCTCTCTGTGATCTCTTGCCTCAAGACACTTCTTTATCCCTTCCTGCCCTTTAGCTCCCAGAAATTGCATCGCCTTTTGGGATTTGAGGGAAGGGTGGAGGATACAAGCTGGGCCATTGCTTTTCTTCCCCCGGGCCAAAAATTGGCTCCGCCTGAGCCCCTCTTCGTCAAGCTGGATGAGAAAATAGCGGAAGAGGAAAGTGCCAAGCTGGGGGTTGGCTGATGCTAGTGGATTCTCATGCCCACATCGATGCGCCCCGCTTCGATAAGGACCGCGACCAGGTGCTGGCCAGGGCGAAGAAGGTGGGGGTGAGTGTTATCATCAATGCGGGCTTTGACCTGGAATCGAGCGCGGCTTCGATAAAGCTTGCCCAGAGGTATGCGGAGGTTTTTGTTGCCCTTGGCTTTCACCCCCATAACGCCGCTAAGATGAAGGATGGCGACCTTGAGAGATTGGCTGAGCTCGCCAAGGAGCCCAAGGTGGTCGCTATCGGGGAGATTGGGCTGGACTTCTATAGGAATCTATCGCCAAGGGAGGCTCAGATCAAAGCCTTCAGACGCCAACTGGAATTGGCACAGGGGCTCGGTCTACCGGTTATCATTCACTCCCGTAACGCCGAGGAAGAGGTGCTCAGCATCCTCACCGAGTGGGCAGGACGCCCTCAGAGCAAACCCCTGGGGGTGCTCCATTGCTTTAGCGGCGATACGGAGCTTGGGGAAAGATATATTGAGATGGGGTTCCTTCTTTCCATCGCTGGTCCTGTTACCTATTCCTCCTCTCATGCCCTTGAGATTGCCCATGACCTTCCTTTGGATAAGCTTCTCATCGAGACCGATTGCCCTTTTCTTACCCCCGTTCCTCATCGCGGTAAGAGGAACGAGCCAGCGTATTTGCCTTTGGTAGCGGAAAGGATTGGTCAAATCAGGGGGATGCCAAGTGACCTAGTGGCTGAGGGCACTGCCCAAAATGCCATTGAGCTTTTTCGGTTGCCCCTTCAAGCTTTTTGAGAAAGGAGCACTTTGCTTATCTCTTCTATCTACGAACCGATCCGAGAAGGCATGGCTGAGGTGGAGGAGAGCCTTAAAGCGGCAGGCAAGGTTGATCTGCCCTGGATGGCGGAGCCACTAGGATATGTTCTGGAGAGTGGTGGCAAGCGCATCCGCCCGGCGCTGACCCTTCTCGCGGGCAAGTTTTACCACTACAACCCTGAGCAATTGATTCCTATGGCCACGGCCATCGAGCTCTTCCACACCGCTACCCTCGTCCACGACGATGCTGTGGACAAATCCTCGGTGCGCCGGGGCAGGGCCACGGTCAGTAGCCTTTGGGGGGAAGGGATTGCGGTTCTTTTGGGGGACTACCTCTTTGCCAACTCGGCGGCGCTGGTTTCCAACACCGGCAACCTCAGGGTGGTGCGGCTTTTCGCCCAAATGCTGATGACGATATCCAGTGG
>JAUXBC010000053.1 GCA_030619615.1 Dehalococcoidia bacterium | reverse complement strand
GAGGGGAGGCGAATTATTGGCGTTGGTACCACCACGGTGAGGGTTTTGGAGCAGGGAGCCCTGAAGGGAGGGGGAATCGAGGCTTTTCGGGGCTGGACCGACATCCTCATCCTGCCCGGGCATCGCTTCCGCACTGTGGATAGGCTGATCACCAACTTCCATTTGCCTCGTTCCACCCTGCTCATGCTGGTCTCCGCTTTTGTCGGCCAGGGTTTCACCCGGCGAGCCTACGAGGAGGCAATAAGCCTGGGCTACCGCTTCTATAGCTTTGGTGACGCCATGCTGATACTCTGATGTGAAACCGGCTCCAGTTAAATTGCGCAGGTCATCAGTCGCTTTAGCGATGCCTGCAGTTTTGCGCTCTCAGCTTCTATTTGGGGGACAAGAAATGTATAGTCTCACCGCTTACATCTAATGCCGCTTCCATAAGGGCCTCAGCCAGGGTGGGATGGGGATGGATAGTAGAGCTGATCTCCTGCGGGGTTCCCTCCATCTTCATAACCAGAGCAGCCTCTGCTATGAGGTCTGCAGCACGGGGGCCTACAATGTGAACACCCAAGATCTGACCATACCTTGTGTCGGTGACAATTTTTATTAGACCTGTCCTCTCTCCGAGGATAGCTGCCATGCCGCTGGCGGCAAAGGGGAAACTCCCCACTTTCAACTGGTACCCCTCAGCTCTGGCCTCATTCTCAGTTAGGCCTACGCTGGCTATCTGGGGAATGGTGTTTATAAATCTAGGTATTACCCTATAATCCATCTCAGTGTCTCTTCCCAATCCATTCTCTGCGGCCGTCTTTCCCTCCACAAAGGCCACGCTGGCCAGCATCTCTCTTCCCGTTGCATCCCCTGCTGCGAAGACCCCGGGGACGTTAGTCTCCATCCTCCTGTTTGCCAGGATGCCTTTCTCGTTCAATTCGACCCCTGCCTGCTCCAGACCAAGCTCAGCGGTATTGACCTCTCTGTTATCTGCCACCAGCACATACTGACATGCTAAGATTACCTGCCCCTCCTTAAGGTCTACGATAACATTCTTCTCACCACTCTCCCCATCCTCTATCTTGTTTATCGTAGCTTCGCTAAATACCTGAATACCGTCCTTCTTCAGACCCCTTTCAAAGGTGGACACCACTTCCCTATCGACACTGGTGAGTATTTCGGGCGTGTCTTCAAGGACTGTTACCGTGGTGCCCAATCTGGAGAAGATGGTGGCAAAGGCAAAACCTATCTCCTGGCCCCCCAATATCACCATAGATTTGGGAACCTCTGACAGCTCTAGCGCCTCCTCGGAATCAATTATCCCTTTCCCCTTTCCCCCGGGGACGGAGAGTCTTCTCGTTCCAGAACCGGTTGCTATGATTATCCCCCGAGCCTTTATGACCTTTTTTTCTCCTCCTTCTAGTTCCACCTCGACCTCTGAGCCGGAGAGGAGTTTCCCCCTGCCTTTCACTACCTCAACGCCGTTCCCTTTTAGCAGCAGGTCCACCCCACCTACTAGGGTTTTAATAACTATATCCTTACGGGCCATCATCTTGGCAAAGTCGACACTTGCCTCCCCAAAACTCACCCCGTAGTCTTTGGCTTTCTTGGCTAGATCAAGAAGCTCTACCCCCCTCGCCAGCGCCCTCGTGGGGATGCATCCACGATTTAGACAGGTCCCACCAATGGCATCCTTTTCAATTAACGTTACCTTGCCCCCAAGCTGGCAGGCCCTTATAGCTGCCACATAACCAGCGGGACCACCACCGATTACTACTAAATCTCTCTCGTCCATGATGCCACCCCTTAATTACGGATGCAGAATATCGTCTAAAGCAATAAAAGATCAGGGTTTTCCAGCAGCTCTCGCACCCTTGTCATAAACCTCTCCGCTGGGGCGCCATCGATCACCCTGTGGTCAAAAGTGAAGCTGTAGGTCATTATGGGTCTTATTACAATCTGCCCATCTCTGACCACCACCCTCTCGGTAGTGGCCCCGGTCCCCAGAATTGCTGACTGGGGCTGATTTATGACAGGAGTGGCAAATCCCCATGTCGCGCTAAAGGCCCCTAGATTGGTCAGGGTAAAGGTTCCCCCGCTCACATCATCCACCCCGAGTTTCCCCTCCCTGGCCTTCTCCACCAGTTCCCCCACAACCTTATTGATCTCCACCAGGGACTTCTTGTCGGCATCCTTTACCACCGGGACGATCAGCCCCTCCTCCAGGGCTACGGCAACCCCTATGTTTATATCCTCCCAGATCTTGATCTCATTATCTATCAGGCTGGAATTGACGATGGGGTGGTCCCTTAGCGCCCTGGCCAGCACCATTACGAATAGGTCGGTGTAGGTGATTCGCACGCCGATAGCCTTCTCCTGGGTGAGGAGGTTATTTCTAAGCTTCATCATCTCTGTCATATCTATCTCGCCCAGGTAGGTGAGCTGAGCGGCCACCAATAGGCTTCTGTGCATATGCTCGGCAATGGCCTTCCTCATCCCCCTAAGGGGCATGGTGGCTTTCACCCTTTTGCCTTCATAGACCTCCACCGGGGGCGCTTTTTCTCTCGCTTCTATGGCCTTTTCAATGTCCTCTTTTACAATCCTTCCTCCTGGTCCGGTACCCGTCACCTTGGTTATATCTATGGCATGCTCCTCTGCCATCCTCCTTGCCACAGGGGAAATGGGTATACGCTCTCTCTTTTCCTCGGGTGGTACGGCAGCCTCAGCTGGGGCGGCTTCAACCGCGGGGGCCTCCGCCACCTCCACCGGCGTGATAGATATTTCCTTTGGCGGCTCTTTCTGAAGGGCCTCCAGTTCCTCCTTCGATGCGGCTATCAGCCCTACCACTCTGCCGATCGGCACCTTACTGTCTTGTGCCACCAGGATATGGACAAACCCTGCCGCTGAGGCCTCCACTTCAGACTTAATCTTCTCCGTCTCTACTGCCATGACAACCTGATGTGCTTCGACCCACTCCCCCTCCTTGACCTTCCACTCAACGAGGGTAACATCGGCCGTTGCCATGCCCAGTTTGGGTACTGATATATATGCAGCCATTTCCCTTTCCCTGTTTATCCCGAATTTGACCTGAAGAAGCCTTGCTCTGCCGCCCTTAAGAGGGTTCTATCTATATCGACGACGTTCGGTCCGTCTGTCTGAAGCCTGATCCTTACCTCATCAGATGCCCGCACTGTCACCTCCCTCTCGCCATCCAGGGCGATAACAGAAGGCTTATACGTGACCTCGATTTCTTCGCCCGGCTCTATTATTCTCACCTCCTTGACCGCCACTTCTCTAATTAGGCCAGGAAGCACGGCTGCCCTGACCCTCAGACTACCACCCCCTAACTTCATGTGCATTCCATGTTTATCCTCAGGCCCGATGGGATGCAGGCTTCCCCCTATAGAGGTTAGGCCCATATTGCTTGGCTCAGCTCTAGTGCACACAATCTCTCTGATCTCCGATAGTTTCCAGACAGCCCTGGAGCCGAGGAAGAGTTGGTCCAAGACGACGGCATCAATAAGGGCCATGTCAATCTCAAGGCCGTTCTTCACGATGATGAGCCTCTTGTGGGTCCTTACGATATCTTCACAATCTACGATTTTCCTGGCCACGATTCCGGCAGCCATCCCAGCTGTGGTGGGCTCGACCATTAGGGGAAAGACATTGTTGGTGCCCGTGGATACCGGGACCAAGGGGATAGAGCTGTTTGCTTTGGCCACGGCCCGATTGGTTCCATCACCGCCTAGGGTAACGATACATCCTACCCCGAGCTCTTTCATTATTTCGGCTGCCCTAATAGAGTCCTCCTCGGTGCATGTCATTGTCATATCAAGGATGCGCACCTTGGCTCTGATCTCCCCACTCTTCAGCCCCTCCATGGCGCAATGTCCAAGGCCGTTGGAATCGGGCATGATAAGAATCTCGTCTACCCCCGTGGAGTCGATCCCAAGAATTATTCTTCTCACCTGATTGACCTTTTCCATGTTGTCCATGATGCTGGCATATGACACTAGCCGTCTTATGTCCTTCCCCGAGGCCGGATTAGCTATGATCCCCACTTTGCTCATTCAAACACCTCTCCCTTGGCAAACAAGGAATTCTAACCGCTGATTAAAGCCTGATACTCTTGCGCGGAGATGAGAAGATCGACCTCACTGAGATCACTCATTTTGATGGCTATCATCCAGCCTTTTCCATAGGGGTCCTTGTTTACCAGGGTTGGCTCGTCTTTCAGGGCGTTATTCACCTCCACCACCTCCCCGCTTACCGGGCTGAAAAGATCGTTGGTTGCCTTAACAGATTCGATGGTACCAAAAGGCTCCATATGGGTAACCCCGGTCCCCACTTCAGGGAGGTCGACAAAAACAACCTCCTTCAACTGCTCCTGGGCATAGTGTGTAATGCCCACCCTTCCCAGACCATCTCCCTCAAGCCTGAGCCAGGTATGCTCGTTGTTGTATTTTAGTTCCTCTGGATACATTCTCCCGCTCAATCTCGAGGCTCACCCGTCACCTGTCATAGCGTGAGCACGATACCATGCTCACGCTATGACAGCTGCTGGCTATGAATGTAGAATATTTTTACGCTGCGTGTATAGCCACATGCTCCTTCAGGCTTGAGGCCTGTGGATAGGGTCTTTCTACTGGATGTGTCCCGTGCCCTATTCGGGCCAGCGGGCCTCGGGTGGAGGCATCACCTCGGGCATCTGGATCGGCTCAAAGATAGCCTTCAGGGTGTTGACCGTGTCCAAGTAGCCGTAGCCACCGCCATCGAAGTGCCCGCTCTGCAGGCAGGGGAAGCCCTCCTTTTCCATTGTCTGGACGGTCTCCTCCATATTCTTCACAAAGAATCCCAGGTGATGGAGCCCCTCCCCGTGCTCCTTCATGAAATCGCTGTAGATGTTGTCGCCCTCCAGGGGTTCAATCAACTCCAGCATCAAAGACCCCACCATAGTGAGCGCCAGCTTCATCCTATACTTGGCTGGCTTGCCATGATAGGTCATGTCAGTGACCAAGGGAGCCTGAAAAGTATATATGTCCCACGGGCCAATACCGAAAGTGTTCCAGTAGTACTCCATAGTCTTCTGGAGGTCCTTGACCACAATGGCAACCTGGTTGATCTCCGTTACCTTAACTTTGGCCGGACTTGCCTGTGCCATAATTCGCCTCCTTTCCACACATTGACTACGTGAACCCGGCAGGCGGAAACGTTTCCGCCTGCCCTATCTCAATATCCAGTTTGGGGCGGGTTTTTTCTCCCTCCCTTTCAGTTTACCTCCCCTGTCTCCTTGCAGGCCGTTACCTTGCGCCCAGAATACTAACCCTTCTTCCTCTGGTCCGATCCGCTTGGTAAGGCCCAAACCGAACCTGAGCAATCAAGGCTAGCCCTTCTTGCGCCTCTGGGGAACCGGCCGATTTGACTCAAACGATCTCAGTTACCGCCTTAATGAGGTCCTCCTCATCGGGCATGTAGAATTTCTCCAGAACGGCACTGAAGGGAACAGGGGTATCAGGTGCATTGACCC
>JAUXBC010000075.1 GCA_030619615.1 Dehalococcoidia bacterium | reverse complement strand
ACGGAAAGCCACCTCCCACCAGCAGATAACGGGATAAGACTGGCGACTATAGCCTTCTCCAGCCCTCCCTTTCACGCTGACGCCACGGGGGTGAGTTCCTGTCCGACTAATCGTTGCCGTTGTGCTCCAAATAGCTTGCGCCGGTTATCCCCGGCCCGCAGACCCTCACCTAAGCCTCTTCCACCCCACGTTGATTGTTTTACAGCCTGAGTAAGCAAGGTCAGCCCCTGGAGACGCACTCCTCCTTGAAGGAGCACGCCTGCCCTAGGCCACAACTCACGGCATCGCTGAAGAGGCCGCCACTCCTGCCGCCTCGAGCGACTCTATCTTAGCTTCGTCTAGCCTCAGCAAACCGGACAAAACCTCGCGTGTGTGTTCACCGAGGTCAGGAGCACCCCTCTCCAACTTCGACGTTGTCCGCGAAAGCTTGATCGGCGTGTTACAAACTTTCACGCTTCCTATCCTGCGCTGAGGCAACTCAACGAACATCTCTCGATGTAGGATCTGCGGATCGATCGCTGCCTCCGGGATAGAATTAAGAGGGCCACACGGTACTCCAATTGACTCGAATTCTGCAAGCCATTCCTTGGTAGTCTTCTCCTTCAGTGCTTCAGCCAAGATTGGCTCCAGCACCTTGTGGTATTCAGTACGGGATGTCCTGTCTCCAAATCTTTCGTCACTCAGGAGTTCTGGCCGGCCAATCTTTTCGGTAAAAAGTGCCCACTGTTCGATTCCACCACCGACAGCTATAGCAATGTAGCCATCCTTCGTTTGGAAAGCCTGGAAGGGAGTGATAACTGGGTGTCTCGTGCCTATTCTTTGGGGAACCTCACCTGTGTTTAGATAGCGAACGAACGCATTCTCTAATATTGCCACTTGACAGTCCAACATGCTCACGTCGATCATCTGGCCTAGGCCACTCTTTTCTCGCTCGATCAACGCACTGAGGATGCCAATGCTGAGGAAAAGGCCGGCTGTAATGTCTCCCAACGAAGCGCCCGGTCTCAGTGGCGGTCCGCCTTCCTCACCGGTGATGCTCATAATGCCACCCATGCCCTGAACGATGACGTCTAGTGCCGGTCTTTCGCGATAGGGCCCGGTCTGCCCAAAACCAGAGCACGCGGCATAGATAAGTCTGGGGTTGTGCTTTCTCAGTACTTCGTATCCAAGCCCCAATCTGTCCATAGTCCCAGGCACAAAATTCTCGGCCACAACATCCACTCGTTTGACCAAATCCAAGAACAGGGCCTTGCCCTCTTTGGTCCTCAAGTCTAGGGCAACGCTTTTTTTCCCTCTGTTGACGCTAAAAAAATAGAGACTAACCCCGTCAATGATAGGGGCATTCTGCCTAGCCATATCACCGCCATCAACTCTCTCGACTTTGATCGTCTCGGCTCCCAGGTCACATAATGTCATGATGCCAAACGGTCCCGAGAGTCCCCAGGTCAAATCAAGTATCTTGACCCCTTCTAAAGGTCCGGCCATGATAATCCCCTCCTTATAATGAACTCTGGGTTCATTTCTTACCTTCCCTTGAAATTGGGTCGCCCCTTTTCTCTAAATGCCAATGCACCCTCCCGTGCATCCTCCGTGGAGCGTAGGCCTACATTGAGACGCCATCCCTTCTCTCAGTGGAAGTTTAAGACTCTTGATGCAGACTTCCTTCGATGCACGAACTGCCACAGGCCCCACTGAGCCTGTCGTAATCTTCCTCCCACATCCCGATACCCTCTCTCCTCCATGTCCTTCTTGGGTATCTCATCAATGACTTTTCCTACTGCCTCCTCCTCATCTAGTGCGGGGAGGATTATGGAGACCCTCTTACCAGGCATAGGCAATCCTCACGTTGCGATACATCGTGCTTTCTTTTTCTCACTATGTCAAGGTACCTTTGGGCCAAGTTGGGTGATACCTCCGGGTCACGATCATTGCCCTAGGTACGATGCGTGTTATAAATAATATCACGGATTTTGGCGACAGTAAACAGGTCCATTGGGCAACCGATTTTTCGCCATGAATACCGCGGCCTTGGCGAAGCTCCGGCTCTATGTTACAGTGTTCTCCGTCTGGGGCGAATCTCTAAGGAGGCAACTGAGTGCGCACTCTACTCTCTAGGTAGCTAGGCCGAGGAGCGCTAGACAATCGCAGCCTCTCTGAATACTGGGACCAGATTGCAAGGCAGAGGGCAGACAGGCATTACCGTTACGAGTCGGTGGCTAAACATGTAAGCAGCATTACTTTTCTGCGCTGTAATATCTCAGGGGACTGCCCCGTGTATACATCAAAGGGAGCCACATCGCTGAGAGAGTCCGCTTCATAAATATCCGAATTCATAATACTAGCAAATCCTGGGCAGCAGCTCCCCAACCAGCATATCGACGATTCGGGATGCCCCAAGATGGGTCCTCATCACAATCCTTCCCGGGTGTTCCTCTCGAACCTCACCGATAATCGCTGCCTCTACCCCATATTTGTTTCGCCGCATCCTTTCCAGAACCCTCTCCGCATGGTTAGGGGCAACAGCAGCCACCAGCCTGCCTTCGTTGGCAACATGGAAGGGGTCAAACCCCAGCATCTCACAGGCGGCACGCACCCCATCCCTCACCGGGATCATGTCCTCGTAGATTAAGATGCCGACCTTGGACTGGGTGGCAAACTCATTGAGGGTGGTGGCCAGCCCTCCCCGGGTGGGGTCGCGAAGGCAGTGGATTTCGCTGGATACCTCGAGCATCTCCCGAACCAGCTTGTTTAATGGGGCACAATCGCTTTTCACTAGGGTGGCGAACTTTAACCCCTCCCGCTCGCTGATCACAGCGATGCCATGATCGCCGATGGGGCCGCTCAAAATCACCTTGTCGCCCGGTAAGGCATTAGAGCCCGAGATATTGACCCCTTCAGGAACAATGCCCACCCCGGCGGTGTTGACGAAGAGCCTATCCACGCTGCCCTTATTCACCACCTTTGTATCTCCGGTGATCACCTTTACCTCAGCTTCCTCAGCTGCCTGCTGAATTGAGGTCACAACCCTTTTCAAGTCGCTCAAGGGGAATCCCTCCTCGATAATAAAGGATACGCTCAGGTATAAGGGCATAGCACCGCTCATCGCCAGGTCGTTCACCGTGCCACAAACCGCCAGCTTTCCGATATCACCGCCGGGGAAGAAGATCGGGGTCACGATATAGCTGTCGGTGGTGAAGGCGAGGCGACCCTTTGCCTCGAAGACCGCTGAATCATCCAACTTGCTCAATAGCGGATTATCGAAGGCGGGCAGAAAGCCCTTCTCCACTAGATCGTGGCTCAGTCTTCCTCCGCTGCCATGAGCAAGGAGGATCTTTTCATCGTTAAAGGGTTCCATAGTGATAATAGCTGGCGCAACTCCCTTCGGAGGAGACCATGCAGGGTCCCACGGGGTGCTCCGGGGTGCAGGCGCCACCAAAAAGCTTGCAATCGATAGGGGTCTTCACCCCACGAAGGATATCGCCGCAGAGGCAACCCTTGGGCTCAAGGGTTGGTCCGGGATCGATGTCAAAGGAGAGCTCGGCGTCAAACCTTTGGTATTCCTTCCTAAGCCTTAGGCCGCTCTCTGGCACTACACCGATGCCTCGCCAATTCGCTGGCGATAGTTCGAAAACGGCGTTCATCAGCTCCTGCGCCCTCAGGTTTCCTTCAGGGCGCACCCCGCGGCGGTAGGCGATCTCCACCTTGGGCTCCCCTTTTTCGAGCTGTTCCACCAGCATCTCCACCGATTGCAGAACATCGAGAGGTTCGAACCCGGAAACGACGCAACCGATTCCATAATCCCTGGCGGCGAACTCCCAGGGGTGGGAGCCGATGATGGCGCTCACATGCCCAGGGCAGATCAAGCCGTCAAGCTTCACCTCCCCGGAGTCGAGAAGGGCCTTGATCACAGGGGGGCAGAGCTTGTGCATGGAAAGGATATAGTAATTCTTTATCCCCTCCTCCTC
>JAUXBC010000072.1 GCA_030619615.1 Dehalococcoidia bacterium | reverse complement strand
CCCGCTCTATGGTATCCTGGGCAATGGCACGATGGGCCCCGGCGACCATCTCCGCCACAGGACTGCCGCCAATGCCGCCGAGGAAAAGGATAAGAGTGGGACCCTCTGCCACCTTCTCAAACCTCTCTTGCTACCGTCAAGCCCCAGACCGAGCTCGCACCTGCCGCTTTCAGGGCTATGGCACAGGAGTTAAGGGTTGCCCCCGAGGTGCATACATCGTCGATGAGGAGGATGCATTTCCCCTCTAACAGTTGACCACGGCAGAAAAAGGCCTCGGCCACGTTGCTTTGGCGCTCCTCAACGCTTCTTATTCTTGTTTGGGGAGCGGTGTTTCGGAGGCGAACCAGCGATCCCTCAGCCACCGGCAGAGAGGAAAGCTTGCCTAGCTCCCTGGCCAAGAGCGAGGACTGATTATAGCCCCGCTGGCGCAGCCTGCGCCGGTGAAGGGGCACAGGAACCAACACATCGATGGGCAAGGGGTTCGCCAACAAATATTCCTCCATTAGCTGAGCTAGAGGGGCGGAGAGAACCTTCACATTCTTGTATTTAAAGTGAAGAATCGCTTGGCGCATCGCCCCCTCAAAGCAGAAAAGAGAACGAATACCCTCGATGTCCATTAACTGATTTTCACAGCCCGAACAGAGGGTGCCAAAAGAGAGTGGCTTGCCACACCTGGTGCATAAGGGCGGGATGAGGCGAGGAAGCGACGATTGGCAGGAAGAGCAAAGAAAACTGCCCCTCACCCCACAACCAACGCACCAGGGAGGAAAGAAGAGGTCAAGAACTATCCCTTTGAGCTGATTCAGTTGGGCGATCAAATTCACAGGAAAAAGGGAACCCACTTCCCCCGGTATTAAGCAAAGGATTTTTGTAGTTAGCGCGACCTGGGGGTGTGCCCTACACCGCTGAGGATAGGCTCATTCACATAAAGATCGCCGTTTCTGATCTTCATGTTGAAGCCACATTCAAGATTGGTACAAACCCAAGCCTTGTAGTGGATCGGCGCCCCCTGACTGCCAAAGTCGGACAGGGGGACTAGATCGCCAACATTACACTTCTGGCATTTGGGGAAAGCAAAGTTCTCCAAGAGCCACCTCCCTACCAAGAATTAACGTCGTGCAGTATACACTAAAGATGGGATGTTGGCAAGCCACTTTCCAGTTGAATTGAGCAGATGCGACTATAAATGGCACCTTTGGGGGTCAGCCTGCTCCTCATCAGGCTAATCTCACCAACATCAAAAGGAATCTCCCCTTCGAATTTGGTAGACATCATTACCTCCCCTAACCCCCGCCGCTCCCCAGGGGAAGCCCTCTCCCTGAGGCGACCCAGGGTTAAATGGGGGGTAAAGGAGCGGGATTCCATGGAGAAACCGAGGGGAAGGAGGGCTTGGTCAATGCCCCTTTGTAGGGTGGCAAGCTTCTCCACCTCCCCCTTTATGGCCACCCATATAACCTGGGGTCGCTGAAAATTGGGGAAGGCACCCAGCCCGCCCAATTGGAGTTGAAAGGGGGATACACCTTTTGCCGCCGAGGTGATTCCCTCCACTATCTGGGGCACCCGATCTTCGGCGATATTGCCCAGAAACTTCAGGGTGAGGTGAACGCCCTCGGGGTGAACCCACTTCACATAAGGATGCTCATCCGGTCTTAGCCTATTTTGCAAAGAGGAAAGGCCAGCCTTGACTGGGTCGGGCAACTCGATGGCAATAAAGGCTCGAATCTGTTCCATTATAAACCGAGGATCCTTTCTGCATTCCCCCCCAGGATCAAAACCTCAGCCTCCTCCCCTAAGTTTAGCGAACGAACCTGCCTCACGATCCTGCCTTGAGAGATCAGCGGGTAGTCGCTGCCGAAAAGGATCTTATCGACCCCGACGATCTCAGCGACGTGCCTGAAGATCTCTGGCTGGTAAAGGAAGGGCGATGCTGCGGTATCGAAGAAGACATTTTCTAAAGCTTTACTTACCTCTGGCATCAAGGCGTAGAAAGGCAGGCCACCACCCCAGTGGGCGCACACGATGGGGATTTGGGGAAAGTTGCAGATAAGTCGATAAAGCATGTCAAGGGTGACGTTCCCCTTCCCCGAATATTCATGCCCCACAGGCTCAGAGGAGTGCGTGAGCAGGATCAATCGCAGGCGCTTCGCCGCCTCGACAACCGGTAGCATCATATCCGCCTCCCCCAGGTCGAACCCTTGAATATCGGGTCTCAGCTCCCCGATGCCCCTGATCCCTCCCCGGGCGCAGCGCTCGATCTCAGCGATGGCTGCCTCCCCTGCCCTTGGTTGGATGGCGCAAAAGCCCACCAGGCGGTCTGGGTAGCGGGAGGTCGCCTCCATAATATAGTCATTGGTTTCCAGGCATAGCCCATGATCCGTCCAGCCGATGTTGAGGATGATGGAAAGGTCGATACCCTCCCGGTCCATGCTGGCGATGAGCTCCTCAGCGGTGGCAATCTTGGCATCGGGGTCAGAGTAGAGGTGCGCAAAGCAGGGGTCGCGCCCCAGGTAGCCCTCCCGATCCTCCCTTATCCTGGGCGAGAAGATATGGGTGTGGAAATCTACAATCACGCTTTAGATTTTAGAGGAGATTTCGGCTACGGTCAAGCAAATCTATGGACAAGAAATTTGAGTTACTGTATAATACCCTGACAAGGCAGGGGGTTCAAATTGCCTTCATCAAAGCGGCGTCTCAATAAAAAATCCGCGCTTGCAGCCTCGGCAAAAAGCGTCTCGGCCGAGGCTACTTCGTCTAAAGAGGTAGCATTAGCATCGCCCCTCTCTATAGAGGAAATGGTGAGGAAGGCGAAGACGCTGCGCCGCCACATCATCGCGATGACAGCGAAGGCGGGCAGCGGTCATCCCGGGGGCTCCCTCTCCGCAGCGGAGATTGTTACCGCCCTCTTCTTCAACCATCTGCGCCATGACCCATCGCACCCTCGCTGGCCCGAT
Organism: Dehalococcoidia bacterium; assembly: GCA_030619615.1. Classification (GTDB taxonomy): domain Bacteria; phylum Chloroflexota; class Dehalococcoidia; order E44-bin15; family E44-bin15; genus E44-bin26. Next base: position 1,132 of record JAUXBC010000072.1, on the reverse strand, counting down.
CGCGACCGATTTGTGTTGAGCAAGGGTCATGCCGCACCTCTGCTCTATGCGGCGCTGGCAGAGGCGGGCTACTTCCCTTTCCAGGAGCTCTTAACCCTGAGGCAACTGGACAGTCGCATGCAGGGTCACACCGATATGACCAGCACCCCAGGGGTGGAGATGTCCGCTGGTGCTTTGGGGCAGGGGCTGTCCTTCGGCATCGGCATCGCCCTTGCCGCTCGCCTCGACCGTAGAGACTATCGGGTATATGTTCTCCTGGGGGACGGCGAGTGCGACGAGGGGCAGGTATGGGAGGCAGCGATGGCTGCCGCCCACTTCAAGGTGGACAACATCGTCGCCATCGTCGATCGCAACCGCCAGCAGATCGATGGCTGGACCTACGAGGTGATGGATACCGAGCCCCTCGCTGAGAAGTGGCGCTCCTTCAGGTGGCACACCATCGAGGTCGATGGGCACGACCTGAGTCAAATCCTGTCTGCCTTTGATGAGGCAGCAACGATGAAGGGAAAGCCTACGGCAGTCATCGCCCACACCACCAAGGGAAAAGGGGTCAGCTTCATGGAGAACAACCTCGATTTTCACGGCAAGGCCCCTACCCCTGAGGAGGCTGAGCAGGCGCTTAAGGAGCTGGAGTGATGGCTTTGGAGATGTCCATCAGGGAGGCTTATGGGAATACCCTTGTTGAGCTGGGCAAAGAGAACAAGAACATTGTGGTGCTGGATGCTGACCTCTCCCGCTCCACGATGACCCGCTTCTTCGCCGCCGAGTTCCCGGAGCGATTCTTCGATTGTGGCATCGCCGAGCAGAACATGATGGGAATCGCCGCCGGCCTTGCCGCCTCAGGAAAGACCGTCTTTGCCAGCACCTTCGCCGTTTTCGCCTCCTCTCGCTGCTATGACCAGGTTCGCATGTCTATCGCTCAGCCCCATCAAAACGTGAAGATCGTGGCCAGCCATGGCGGCGTTTCCGTGGGGGAGGACGGCTTCTCCCATCACTCCATTGAAGACCTGGCGCTCTTCTGCTCCTTCCCCGGCTTCACCGTGATCGTCCCCGGCGATGCCATCGAGGCGGCTCAGGCGGTGAGGGCGGCAGCCAGTACCTACGGACCCTTCTATATCAGGCTCAGCCGCCC
>JAUXBC010000079.1 GCA_030619615.1 Dehalococcoidia bacterium | reverse complement strand
TATGGAGGGGAGGATGGTAGTGGAGCTACGTCCTCCTCTGGGGGTGAACAAGGGCGATGCAGTGCTAGCGCTGGTGGAGAGGTATCGCCTGCGAGGTGGAATCTATCTTGGCGATGATATTACCGATGTCGATGCCTTCGCAGCCATACACAGGCAGCCCCCCTCTTTCAAAGGCTTAGCCTTAGGCGTCATTGACGAGGAAACAACCTGGCAAGTGAAGGAGGAGGCGGACTTTACCCTCAACGGGGTGGGCGATGTAGAGCGATTTCTTGGATGGCTGGCGGAGATTGTTCCCGCACTAGGGCGTTGAGATCCTCAAGCTGGCGGTAAAGCCACAGGGAGATATCTTCTTCCTTAATCGATTTCCTCAGGGCAGAGGCTCGCTGGCTCCTCTCCTCGGCGGACATGGTTAGTGCCCGGTAAAGTGCCTCCGTGGTTCCCACCAAGTCGGTTGGCGCTACACCAAGGGCATATTCACCAAGCTGCTCGTAGGCTCCGGTAGCCTCCGACAGCACGAGGACGCCATCACAGGTATTGACCGTAGGTCCCTCTTTGGCCACCAGATTCATGCCGTCGATCACCGGGTTTACCAGCAGGACATCGTAAAGGCGCAGGCCGGCGAGCGCCTGAGCGTAGTTATTTTCATAGAAAACCCTTATCGGTTGCCACTCCTCAGTTCCATATTTGGTATTTATTGCTTCGATAGCTTCGTTGACCTCTTGGGCGTACCTTTGGTACTGCCTTATGTGGGTGCGCGATGGCACCAGAAAGGCAAGGAAATTGACCTTTCCTAAGAGATCGGGATACTGCTGGAGGAGCATATCAAAGGCTCTGAAGCCACGCACGATATTCTTGCTCGGTTCCACACGATCTACCCGAACAATGGTTTTGCCCCCGCATAAGGGACGCAGCTTTTCTTCATACCCCTGCACCCAGGGCGTGGTGACCATCCTTTGCAGGTTAGCCACATCGACCGATATTGGATAGGGATTGACCCTGGTGTGATGCCCGTTAATGAAGATGATGCGGCTTCGATAGTCAACCCCAGCCCCTTCAATGAAGGCCTCACAGCTATGGAGGAAGTTATGCACATCCCTTATCGTTTGAAAGCCAACGATGTCATTGGCGCAAAGACCCTCACAGATCGCCTTCCGCATGGCGAAAGGAAGGAGCCGCCAGTAGTGAGGTCCAGGCCAGGGGATGTGGTTGAAGTGCTGAAGGAGGACATTTGGTAGTTGCTTTCGAATGTAACCTGCGGCAAGATATAGATGATAATCGTGAAGCATCACTAAGGAAGGGCGATCGCTTTCCAAGGCTTCGCTAACCACTGCTTCAGCGAAGGCCCTGTTCACAGCTACATAACCATTCTCCCAGGCATCGTGCACCCTAGCGTCCATATTAGGGGTATGGGAGGAGTTCCACATATAATGTTGCAGGAACCATAGAAGAGGGTTGCATATGACACTGTAGAACTTGTGGTACATGCTTCCTGGAAAAACTATAAAACGCAGGTAAAGATTATGTCCAGGGAGAGGTGCCTTGAGGCGACTACCTCGAGCCCTTTCCGCAGCTCGGCGGTCCCCCTCAGCCATGGCGCTGGCGATCCAGGTGAGGTCCATGTATTGGCTGATGGCGCTAAGGGCGGTGACCACACCGCCACTCCCTCGCTGCCCCTGTAGTTTACCCTCTTCATTGATATGGTATTCGATAGGACCTCGGTTGCTGGCAAGAATAATGCTCCTTTTCTCCAGCAGCTCCTGACACAAACGGCTCAATCGAGCCCTACAGTTCTCCCGCTGAGTAGCCATTCTTCCCGTAGTCCTTATTGCTTTGTTGTTTAAGATTGGATGCTGTCTTAACAGGCGCGGAGGACTAGGAGGGAAACACAACATTAACACATGGACCCCTGATTTGTCAAGTCAGCGATGCCAGCCCTCTACTTGCTCATTGACATATCACCCTTAGTTACACTAAAATCGGGAAGGATTTTCCAACCGAGGTTGAAAAGGTGACTGGCGACGAAATTAGGGAGGTATTCCTCCGTTTTTTTGAGGAGAAGGGGCACGAGGTGATTCCCAGCTCCTCCCTGGTGCCCCGGGGAGACCCTACATTGCTTTTGACTACCGCGGGCATGGTGCAGTTCAAGAGCTACTTTACTGGAGAAGCTACCCCTCCCAAGCCCCGCCTGGCGTCCTGTCAGAAGTGCTTCCGCACTACGGACATCGACTCCGTGGGCGACTCCAAGCACCTCACCTTCTTTGAGATGTTGGGTAATTTCAGCGTCGGCGATTACTTCAAGAGGGAGGCGATAGAATGGGCTTGGGAGTTTGTCACCCAGCGCCTAAAGCTGCCCCTGGAGCGCCTTTGGTTCAGCATATTTCTCGATGACGATGAGGCCTTTGATTACTGGCGGGAGTTGGGCGTTCCCGCGGAGAGGATCCTTCGCTTTGGTGAGGAGGACAATTTCTGGGGACCCGCCGGTGAGACGGGACCCTGTGGACCATGCAGCGAGATTCACTACGACCTAGGCCAGGGCATCGGCTGCGGCAGGCCTGATTGCGGTCCAACCTGCGAGTGTGGCCGCTTTGTTGAGATCTGGAATCTGGTTTTTACCCAATACGACCAGCAAAGGGACGGGGGGCGCATCCCTCTCCCCAAGCCTAACATCGATACGGGAATGGGCCTGGAGCGAATGGCGGCGGTGATGCAGGGAAAGGTGTCGGTTTATGAAACCGACCTGTTCGCTCCTATCATAGATTGTGTCTCCGAACTGGCAGGGCGTAGATATGGGGAGGATGAGGACGCCGACAGGGCGATCAGGATTGTGGCAGAGCATGGTCGCGCCATCACCTTCCTGATTGCCGATGGGGTGGTGCCCTCAAACGAGGGGAGGGGCTATGTGCTGCGCCGGGTGCTCCGTCGCGCTGCCCTCTTTGGCAGGAAGCTGGGGCTAAATGAACCCTTCCTTGGCGAGCTGGCAGAGGTGGTGATTTCCCAGATGGGGCACGAGTATCCCGAGCTTGAGAGAGGTCGAGAGCTCATCCTCAGCACCATCGAGGCTGAGGAATCCAGGTTCAACCAGACCCTGAATGTGGGCCTCAATCTGCTGGATAGGATCATAGAGGAAGCTAAGGAGAGAGGGGAGAGCTCGATCTCAGGCGAAAATGTCTTTAGATTGTATGATACCTATGGCTTCCCCGCAGAGCTTACCGCTGAAATCGCCGCTGAGCAGGGGTTCACAGTGGATATGGAAGGGTTCGAAAAGGAGATGGAGCGCCAGCGGGAGCGGGCGCGGGCGGCGCAGAAGGTAACTGTAGGCTTAAAGGCTGACCTTTCCGCCGTCCATATCCCCCGTAGCACGGATTTCGTTGGCGATGAAAAGC
>JAUXBC010000022.1 GCA_030619615.1 Dehalococcoidia bacterium | reverse complement strand
CCGAGGTAGACCTGCTCCTGCATATAGTTGACATAACGCATGAGAACGCCGTTGAGCAGAGCATAACTGTGGAGAAGATCCTCTCTGAGCTAGGGCTGGGTGAAAAGCCGAGGATCGCTGTTCTTAACAAGGTCGATCTATTTGTCCCCAGGGAGGAGGACATCAGCGATTTTGTGAGCGTTATCAAAGACAGCGGTCAAGAGGCAGTATTGATCTCGGCTGCCAAGGGCTGGGGGCTCGATAGGTTACTTGAGGGGATCGCCGGGAAACTGGATCAGCGAATGACGGGCGTAGCCCTAAAACTACCTTATAGTGCCACCGAGTTGATGGAACTTTTCCGACGTCACGGTTCGGCTATTGGGCTGGAGTATCACGATTCCGGTATTCTAATCAAGGGCAAAATACCGCGAAGGCTTTTGCCAAGGTTTCAAGGGCTTGGCTCTGCCGAAGAGGGGGGTTAGCCTTTTCTTTATGTTGAGAAGTGGTTCGCACAATAGCTGTTATGTAAGATAGCCAGGAAATCACCTTCGTTTATTGACATAAAGATAGTGAACCGAAAGCCTTAGTCTCTCTTGCCAAGGATGGCCACAGCGCAGGTGAAGGAGTTAGCAATGCCACCAAGGTTGTGGGTAAGCCCGATGTCTGCCTTCCTCAGTTGGCGCTGCTCCGCCTTGCCCTGAAGCTGCTTGTACACCTCGTAGAGCATCCTCAGTCCGCTGGCACCGATGGGGTGACCGAAGCACTTCAGTCCACCATCGGTATTCACCGGTAGCTCCCCCTCAAGGGTGAAGCTCCCGGCATCGATGTCCTCCCTCGCCCTCCCCCTGGGGCTGAACTGAAGGTCCTCGTAGATGAGCATCTCGGTGATGGTGAAGCAATCGTGCACTATGGCAAGGTCGAGCTCCTTCCGAGGGTTCTTTATCCCTGTCTCTGCATAGGCTCTCTGGGAGGCGGCTATATTCTCCTCGACGTGGACGAAATCGTAACTGTCCTGGAGCGTTTGCTGCCTGGCGCCACAGGCAACTCCCAGCCCCTTTACCAGAACATAATCGTCCCTGAACTTCTTGGCCAATTCAGGGCGGGTGATGATCGCCGCTGCGGCACCATCGCTGACCCCGCAACAATCGAAGAGCCCTAAGGGCCAGGTGATCATCGGAGCATTGAGCGCCTGCTCCACGGTTATCTCCCTGCGGAAGTGAGCCCTGGGGCTGAGGGTGCCGTTGTGGTGATTCTTCACCGCGATCTTTGCCATCGCAGTCTTAAGCTCTTCGTAGCTTAGCCCGTAGTGGTGCGCATACCGAGTGGCGGCCAGGGCAAACTGAATTGCTGGTGGCGTTGGCGGCTCAACGCCACTGGTGGTCATCGGGACGCCACCTAGCCCGGCGAAGCCACTGTCCTTCTGCTTTTCCACACCGGCAGCAATGACGATATCGTAGATACCGGCAGCCACGGCGTAGCAGGCATTTCTAAAGGCTTCCGTTGCTGTGGCACAGAAACTTTCGTTCCTGGAGATGGGGATATACTCCAGTTTTAAGGCATAGGCCAACGGCTCTCCGCTCCAGCAGGACATCACTGAGCCTAACCAGCCCGCTTGAATATCCTTGGTCTCGATGCCGGCATCCTCGATGGCCTCAAAACAGCAATCCACCAACATAGCTATGGCATCCTTTTCCCACAGCTCCCCAAAGTTGGTGCATCCCATGCCAATTATGGCCACCCTATCTTTGATCCCTTCCATTTGCTTATCCTCCTTTGTTGGATTTAGCCTCTTAGTGGCATAGATTTCCAGTAGTAGTTGTGAACACCTTTAGGGGTGAAAAGCTTTCTGAAGGTCATCTCTATGGGCATGCCTATCTTCAGTTCATCGATATCGCGGTCGGTCATCATGTTTAATGTTCTGCCCCCACCTTCAAAGTTGACCACCGCAATGACCAGTGGTGGGTCGCCGCTGGGCGTCAGGTAATCCATGGCGTAGGTGAAGAGCTCGGCCTTCTTATCAGAGAATCTTACGTCATCGAAATCACCCCTGGCATGGCAATTGGTGCACACTAGCTGCGGGGGATACTGGGCATAGCCGCACTTTCTGCATTTGTTCCCATAGAAGCGGATATTCTGGTCCCGCTCTCGCCAAACCGCTGATGCCGAGGGCATCACTATCTCCGGGCGGCGAGCCGCTGCTGACATCTCCACGAAGCCGCGCCAACTGGCATACAGCTGGTAGTCATTAAGAATCTTCTTGGAGGCCATATAGCCCTTGATCCCCCGCCTGTTCTTGATTTTACTTATCTGTTTGGTTACCTCAAGGATGAAGGCATCGGCACCATCGCCGTAGTTGGCAAGGAGGATCCTGTCCCCAGGTTTAGCCTCCTCCAGAGCCGCCACCAGCATCATCAAGGCGAAGGCGGCACCGGTATTTCCCACAGCGCCAAAGAGCGGGGGCTGGATCTGGGCAGGGTCAAGCCCTATTCTCCTTCCGATCTCGGCATGCCTTCTAGGATCAGGGGCGTAGTAAACGGCTTTGGTGAGATCCTTCGCGCCCAGGTTATACTTTTGAAATAGCCCGGATACTGCCTCAGGAAGGATGCTCCGATACCCCTCGTCCAGGATAAATCTTTCCTCCCAGGCACTAACCACGGTCTCGCCTTGAACCCTCCAGACGTCCAAGATCTCGTCGGACACGGAATAGCTACCTACTATATTAACGGCAACCCTCTCATCCCCGATAAGTAGAGCTGCACCGCCATCGCCCAGAAGGGGCTCGAGCTCCGAGCGGGGCGTTGCTAAACGCATGTCAGCGGCGGTCACCATGAGCTGCTTCGCCGAGCCTGCATTTACCGCATCGAGGGCAGCCCTGAGGGCATTTGTTCCCGCTCTTAGAGAATTTGTGAAGTCAGCAGTGAGCACATCTCTACGGAGGTCTGAGGCAGTAGCTACAGTGGTTGCAGCCTGCTTCTCAACGTAGGGGGATGTCGTGGAGGCGAAGTATAAGCCATCAATAGTGCTCCGATCGATGCCATTCATACAGTCGATAGCGGCTGCAACTGCCATGGTTATGCTGTCCTCATCGAAATTGGCAATCGCTTTCTCCACAGGTGCCATCCAACCAGCCGTTCCAGGGCCAAGCCTATAAAGCGGGACATAAGCACCATAGGATATTATACCTGCCATTAGCTCCCTCCTCCCGCAATATATCTAGTGAACGCCTTCACTAGTAGTGAGAATGATAGCACCCCCAAGCAAGCCCTGTCAACCCTGATAAAGCCCCTGGGTTGTCTGACAAGGGACCTTGTGTTATAGTGCTTTGATATGAACAGCGGAAAAAAGCTGCTTTTCTCTCTATTAATAGTGTTGCTTCTCCTCCTTTCCTTTGGGGTGGGCTTTGGCTTTTCTCAAGTACTTTCCCCTGGCGTTCCCCAGGAGGTCCCTGAGGAATTCAATACCTTATGGGAGGTGTGGCGATTCCTGTCGCAGGATTATGTCAACAAGGAGGCCATTGACCCCGAGGAGCTAAGCCAAGGGGCGATCGAGGGGCTGCTTGAGGCTTTGGGTGACCCTTACACCCACTATCTCAATGTAGAGACCTACGAGTTGGCGCTGAGCGATCTGGAGGGCTCCTTTGAGGGCATTGGGGCGGTGGTTACTATGGAAGATGGGGGGTTTACGGTGGTCTCCCCCATCGCCGGCAGCCCCGCTGAGGAAGCGGGGATCAGGGCTGGGGACAGGATATTGGAGATCGATGGAGAAACTACCTCTGGAATGACCCTGACGGAGGCGGTGCTAAAAATCCGAGGACCTCAAGGCACAATGGTGACCCTCCTTGTTCTCCACCAGGGTGAGGCCGACCCTGTGGTGATCGAAATTATTAGAGAGAGGATCGATCTAGACAGCGTTTACCTTGAGATGTTACCCGATAACATCGCCCATATTCAAATAACCTACTTCTCGCAATACACCAGCGGTGAGCTCAGCGCCATTGTCAATGATGCCCTCAGCGATGGGGCGGTTGGTATTGTTCTCGACCTGCGAGGCAACCCCGGCGGTTATCTTCACATCGTGGTTGATGTGGCAAGCCAGTTCCTTTCAAGCGGCGTGGTTCTCTATGAAGAGGATAGCGAGGGCAACCTACAGGCATGGAACGCAAAGCCAGGGGGGCTTGCCACCGATTTGCCTTTGGCTGTCCTGGTAGATGGAGGCAGCGCCAGCGCCAGCGAGGTGCTTGCCGGGGCGCTCCAAGATCAAGAGCGTGCCCCGCTTATCGGCACCACAACCTACGGAAAAGGAACTGTCCAGGTGATTCATGAGCTCAGCGATGGCTCTGCTCTATATATGACCACCGCCCGTTGGCTGACCGCCAATGGTCGCCAAATAGAGGGGGAGGGGCTTGACCCGGATTTTGTGGTGGAGATCACCGAGGAAGATATCGAAAGCGGCCGGGATCCACAACTGGAATTTGCTATCGACTATATTAAGGCTCAGCTATAGGTAAGCTTGAAAAGCTTGAAGGCGTGTGCTAAAATAAGCTATGACGGCAAAGACGATTAGCCTCAATCGCAAAGCATATCATGACTATGATATTCACCAGAGCGTTGAGGCGGGCATTGTTCTTACAGGCACCGAGATCAAGTCGATCCGTGCCGGCGGGGTGAATCTTCGCGATGCCTATGCTCATCCAGAGGGCAGCGAGCTATGGCTTTTTAATACTCATATCGCTCGCTACGAAGAGGGTAATCGCTATAATCACGAACCAACGCGGCCGAGGAAGCTTCTACTTCACCGCAAGCAGATCGATGAGCTTGCTGGGAAGGTGATGCAAAAGGGCTTTACCATAGTGCCCTTGAAGTTGTACCTTAAAAATGGAATCGCCAAGGTGGAACTGGGCCTGGCTAAGGGAAGGAAGCTTCATGACAAGCGCGAATCCATAGCGCGCCGCGAGGCGGAGCGTGAGATGGAGCGCGCCATGAAGCTGGCGAAAAGGGGTTTTTGAAGGGACGGAGGGAATTCGACCTTTAGTACCCTCGATGACACCGAGTAAATTCCCTTGGCAAAGAGCGAAAAATGGGGACGAGTGGTTTCGACAGGGGAGGAGCGCTACAGGATTGCAGGCCGAGGTGCCATCCACCTCGTGAAACAGGTGGCAAAAAAGTAACTGGCAACTACGTCTACGCTAGCTAAGCTGGACACGTCCCCTTCGCCTCCCTCGATGGGCGGGGGTGGGCGACGAGAAGTCGAGGTGCGGCAATCCAGAGGTCGATAAGGGTTGCCCAAGACAGGATCGACTGGCTCAACCGGACTCGGTCGGCAGAGGAAGGTTGGGTGAGAGCAAAGAGCCGACTAAGCCTGTAGCATATTCTGGGGTGACCTTCTCTGGACGGGGAGTTCGACTCTCCCCCGTCTCCACCAATGAACTAAGAGGACTCCTGTATAAAGTGGAGTCCTTTTTTGATATTGACTTGCTTAGCGATGGGTGATAAAATACACAAAGGAGCTATTAAGCGACGCTTACCCATGGTTATTGCTGCATCATATTTTCTTGAAGCGAAATTGGCCTGCCTCTACCCTTTGTGTGGAAGCACACTTTAGGGGGAGGCAGTTTATTCTTAGAGAGGAGGGCTCTATGCCAAAGGCAGCGGTAAAGCTTTTTAGAGAACCCCAGAATGCGAAAAAAGCAGCCCAGGAGCTGAAGTCGAAGGGCTTTAGCGCGGAGGAGATTGGCATTCTGGTACGCGACAAGGGGAAAGCAGCGAAGTTCGCCAGCCCTAAGGCATCCACCGAGGTAATGCTTCCAGAGGTGGGGGCTGCCTTCGCCCTGGGTCCCCTGGCCGAGGCAGGCAAGAAGGCAACTTTAGCCAGTTTGCTAGACCTTCCTGAGGAAACCATTAGGTATTATGAGTTTGGCATCTCTGTAGGTGGCGTCCTTATCAGCGTCCATACCGATGAGGCTCGCCTTCCCCAGGCTCAGCAGATTCTAAGGGCAGCCGATGTCCTGGTCGCTGCGGCGAGGGGAGAGATGCGGGCTACAAGCCCTGGATTCGCCGCCGCGGGAAGGATGACGGAGTCGGACCCCATTGATGCCAAGATGACCGGCGATTTCCGAAGATACTAGTCTTTTATTAGGAGGGAGAGGAATGTCTCGGTTTATTGCTACCTCAGCGATCAGAGGCGCTCACGGCATACTTAAAGAGGCGGAGGCGTTGCTCAAAGATGCTTTGGAGAAGCTGGGCCCAGATATACCTGTGGCCTTCCCTGCTACCGCCTATTATTTGCCCGTGATCTATGGTTTTACAGGACACAAAGTGGAGAAGATTGGCGACTTGGTGTGGCCTTTAGAGCATGCCAAGAGTCTTTTGGCACCGGTGCCCAAGGAGGACCTATGGCTACCCTATCTTGGTGAGACCTTAGACGCTGGTGTAGCGACCCTTTTCGCTGAGGAGATCGTCGAGGGCATCCGCTTTGCCCAGGGCAAGCAGCCAGAGATGCGCAATGGCTACCGCTATAACGGTCCCATCGATGATGTGCAAATGCGCTCTTGGGGAATTCAGATGGTCGATGGCAGCATGCCAGGTTTCGCTGCCATCATTGGCTGTGCTAAGAGCAACGAGGTAGCGGTTAAGATCGTGCGTGAGCTTCAATCGAAGGGGCAGCTCGTCTTCCTCTCCGGCAATGTGAAGGGTCGCTCCATTGTCGACCAGCTATTGGAGGAGGGTGTGGACCTGGGCTATCACACCTTCACTGTTCCCTTCGGCTCCGATACCATCTCTGCGGTCTATGCCCTTGGCTATGCCACCCGCGCTGCCTTCAGCTTTGGCAATGTCAAGCCCGGCGACATTCGCCAGGTTCTCCTTTATAACAAGTTCCGCTGCTTCGCCTTTGCCCTAGCCTTGGGGCATGTCGATGACCTCAAATACGCTACAGCGGCAGGGGCCATCACCTACGGCTTCCCGGTCATTGCCGATACGGTGATTCCCAATATCCTGCCCACCGGAGTGACCAGGTATGAGCATGTGGTAAGCATACCCTTCGACGATATCCCGGGAAGGGACGACCTGGAGCGGGCGGAAAGGCTGGTGCAGCGTTGTATTGAGATCCGGGGCATCAAGATCAAGATCCCCACGGTGCCCATCCCTGTTGCCTATGGCCCCGCCTTCGAGGGTGAGGTGATCCGCCGCGAGAACCTCCATGCCGAGTTTGGGGGCAAGGGGGGTATGTGCTTTGAGTGGCTAACCATGAAGGATATGGAGGAGGTGGAGGACGGCAAGATCGAGGTGGTAGGGCCTGAGGTTGATGCCTTTGAGGAGGGGACGAACATCCCCTTAGGGATTGTGGTCGAGGTGGCGGGGCGCAAGATGCAGAAGGACTTTGAGCCCGTCCTGGAGCGCCAGATTCACCATTTTGTCAATGGCGCTGAGGGGATCCAGCATATGGCGCAGCGGGACATCACCTGGATCCGCTTTAGCAAGAGTGCAGTACAAAGAGGCTTTCGTATCAAGCACCTTGGGGACATCCTGCATGCCAACCTTCACAACGATTTCGGCGCTATTGTTGACAAGATCCAGATAACCCTTTACACCGAGCACGATAGGGTTGAGGCACTGAAAGAGGAGGCTCGCGCTGTCTACCATGAACGGGATGAGCGGATAAGAGACCTCACCGATGAAGCGGTGGACACCTTCTATAGCTGCACCCTATGCCAGTCCTTTGCCCCTAATCATGTTTGCGTCATCAATCCCGAGCGCACCGGTCTTTGTGGCGGCTATACCTGGCTCGACTGCCGCGCTGCCTTAGAGATCAAGCCCACCGGTCCTAACCAACCTGTTCCTAAAGGGGGATGCCTCGACCCGGTGAAGGGGGAGTGGGAGGGGGTTAACAGTTTCTTATATGAGCATTCCAACAGGAGTGTGGAGCGCTTCACCATCTACTCCCTGATGGATGCCCCGATGACCACCTGCGGTTGCTGTGAGTGCGTTATGGTGATTATCCCCGAGGCAAATGGGGTGATGATCGTCAACAGGGAGGACTACAGCATGACCCCCTGCGGGATGACCTTCACCACCCTGATGGGCACCATTGGCGGCGGTCTCCAGACGCCGGGGATGATGGGGCACAGCAAGCTCTATCTCACCAGCAAGAAGTTCATCCCCGTGGAGGGGGGTATTAGGCGGGTGGTTTGGCTGTCAAAGAATGTTAAGGAGGAGTTCGCGGAGCAGCTTAGGGAGGTTTGTGAGCGCGAGGGCGTTCCCGATCTGATGGATAAGATTGCCGATGGCACTATAGCAACCACGGTGGAGGAGTTGCTCCCCTTCTTGGAGGAGAAGGGACACCCCGCTCTTACCATGGAGCCCTTAATATAGCGGAAAACCCGGAGGAACACCTAAACAAGGGTCGACTTCTGCGACCCTTGTTTAATGAAGGAAAAGGGGACTAGGGAAAGGAGAGATCGTCATGCCAGTAGTGGAAGTGCCCATCGAGAAGTGGACGGGAAAGGTGAAGGAGGTGAGACTTGGCGGGAATGGCAGAAGGAGCGAGGTCGTCGGTGGCGAGGCCACCCTCCCCTTCCTCCACTTTGAGGGCTCGTTCCCCAATAGACCCTTAATCGCCATCGACGTTCGTGACTGTGAACCCAGGGACTGGTCGCCACACCTTGTTGCTGCCTGGGGCGATGTCCTCGCCGACCCAGGGGCCTGGGCTAGGAAGGCAGTGGAGTTTGGCGCTGATATCATCGCCCTCTCTCTAAGAAGCGCCCACCCCGAAGAGGGCAATACGGGCGCTGATGAGGCGAGAAGAACTGTAGATAAGGTTCTCTCCGCAGTGGACCTCCCCCTGGTGATCACAGGGCCCGGGGTGGCGGAAAAGGATAACGAGGTGCTGGTGGCAGCCTCGGAGGTGGCCAAGGGGCAAAGGGTCGCCCTGGGGAATTGTGAGGAGAAGAACCATCGCACCATCGCCGCCGCCTGCATCGCCGATGGCCATGTCGCCATTGCCAAGACCCCCATCGAGATCAATCTTGCCAAGCAGCTCAATATCCTTCTTTGCGATGTCGGCCTCTCCCCGGATTCCATCCTGCTGGACCCCACCACGGGAGCTTTAGGCTACGGCATAGAATACACCTACTCGGTGATGGAGCGGCTTCGCCTGGCAGGGTTGGGGGGAGATGCGATGACGGCGATGCCCATGATCTGCACCGCAGGTGAGGAGTCGTGGCGGCAGAAGGAATCAAAGGTTAGTGAAGGGGTACCTGAGGCCTGGGGCGATCCCCTGGAGCGGGCCTTGATCTGGGAGGGGGTAACCGCCTCGATGCTTATCGCCGCAGGTGCCAATATCGTGGTGCTTAGGCACCCGAGGACGGTGGAGAGGGTGAAAGCTGTTATCGATAAGCTGATGAGGGTTTGAGAGGAGGACTAGGAAATGGCACTCACCGGTATCGAGATCTATAAATTCCTACCGAAGACCAACTGCAAGGAGTGTGGCTTTCCCACTTGCCTTGCCTTCGCCATGAAGCTTGTTGCCAGGGGCGTAGAACTTTCGCTATGCCCCTATGTTTCCGAGGAATCAAAGCAAGCCCTTGAGGCGGCAGCGCGACCGCCGATTCGCTTGGTCACCATCGGCGCCGGCGAGAGGAGGATCGAGGTGGGCAATGAGGTGGTCATGTTCCGCCACGAGAAGACCTTCTACCATCCTCCTGGCTTCGTGGTGCGGGTTAAGGATACCGACCCTGCCGATGCTGTGGCCAGGCTCGTCGATGAGGTGGCGGGCTATAGCGTGGAGCGGGTTGGTCTGGAGCTGAGATTGGATGGCTTCGCCGTTGAGAATGAATCCAAGGATGGTAGCAGCTTCTTCAAATGTGTGGAGCTGGTCACCTCTAAGACTGACCTCCCCTTGATTCTTATGTCAGAGGATCCTTCTATTATGGGCCAGGTGCTGGAAAAAGTGGCCGGCGCCAAGCCCTTGATCTATGCGGCAACCAAGGAGAACTGGGATAAAATGGCGGAGCTTGCCCTTAAGCACCGATGCCCCCTCGCTGTCCATGAGCCAGCGGGGCTGGGCGAGCTTGCCGCGGTGGTGGAGCAGGTGACGGGGGCCGGGGTGGAGGATGTAGTCCTTGATCCGGGCGCCCGTGACTTCGGCGAATCCCTCTCCGTCCTGACTCAGCTTCGACGGCTTGCCCTAAAGAAGAGCTTCCACCTTTTGGGCTATCCCATCATTACCTTCCCCGGCGAGGCAGCGACCTCGATGGAGGAGGAGGCGCTTCTTGCCGGGCAGCACGTCGCTAAGTATGCTGGGATCATCGTGCTCGATCACTTCTCCCCTAGCATGTCCTACCCTCTGCTTACCCTTCGCCTTAACATCTACACCGACCCACAGAAGCCGATCCAGATGACACCGGGAATATATGAGATAGGCTCCCCAAAGCAGGAAAGCCCGCTATGCGTCACTACCAATTTCTCCCTCACCTACTTCTCCATTGCCGGTGAGCTGGAGTCCAGTGGCTTTCCCTCCTGGCTCTTGGTTTGCGATACCGAGGGGCTCTC